>DATDUS010000049.1:0-2697 GCA_035290285.1 Patescibacteria group bacterium | reverse complement strand
GAGGAAATATACTCAATCAACGTGATCTATAATAACATTCTTCTACATTTTATGCAACCCCCACACAATATATACACAATCAGCGCTGAGTATAATATACCAGCCACCGTTGTAAACGTGCTGCTTCTTCAGAAACAAGTGACCCATTATATTCACCCGCATGAGCAGTTTGCCCTTCGTAACTTGTATGTTTTTGATCGACATGCAAACTGAATTCTCCACTAGCCTCTGCTTCTACATTAATATATACGTGATATCGGGGATAAAATGCTTGACCAACACGCATGACATAACTTACTTTGTAGGTGCGCGGATCCACAAACTCATGATATCCTGCATCTTCTAAAATAAGACGCGGCTGTTTTGTCAGTGGTGTATTCCATGGAATGTTCATACACTGCGTTGTAAATTTTTTGGTAAATCTTTCCACTGAAGAAGTCCATTTTGTGCACCAATATGCTGAACCAAAGATGCAGCATTCTTTGAGGCCAGCTTCATTGATTTTTCTATATTTCCATTGTATCGAATAATACCCGCAACAAACGAAGATCCATAACAATCTCCTGCGCCGGTTGTATCTAGTGGTTTCTTTTTGGAAACACTTTTTGTTGAATACTGTTTTTTTCCATCAAAAGCATATGAACCATTGCGCGCATCAGTAATCACTACAATCTGCGGACCAAATCCGTAAATCGCAGTCATCATCTGTGGAATACTCATTCTCTGTTGATGATGCTGATGAGAAAAGACTAATTCTGTTGCTTCATCCTTATTTAAAATCAAAATATCTGTTTTCTTCAAAAATTGACGCAATCCTCGATAGCCACTTTGTAACTGCACATTGCCCGGATTCCATGCAATAGCTGAGTTATGTTTTGTAAATAAAACTTGTAATGCTTCTTTCCATTGTTTCGTATTTAATGATGCAATATAAAACCACTTTGTTTCAAATTGTTGAATTGTTGATGCTGGTAAAAAAATATCTTGCGATGCGCCATAGTAAATATATGCAACATGCTCTCCGGTTCTCTCATCAATTGCTAAAAATGAAAAGCCCGTGCCAAACCGTTTTGTACGTTGAATAAAAGAAGAGTCTATGCCAGATTTATCCATTTGCTGAAGAATGGCCTGTGCATCAATATCATCATGTCCAATTGCTGTAATAATTCCTGTTTTCAAACCCAAACCCGCACAATTAATCGCTACATTTGCTGCCCCGCCGCCAAACATAAAAAAAACGCGATTACTGCGAATTTTTGCTCCGTATTCAGAGCACATCAATCGTTGTACTGTCGGGTCATTATGCTTCGGATTACGAATAACCAAAAATTGATCTGAATAAAACATAACGTCTCGTAATGCACTCCCCACACTCACCATATCAAACTGTTTCATAAGTTCCTATTATTTATAAACGAATAATACTTCGAGCGGTCATTTCTGGTGGCACTGGTAATCCCATTAATGTAAGTACTGTCGGAGCAACATCAGAAAGCACTCCAACCGGTTGCATACGAGAAAGATCACCGTCAATCACTTGCGGCCACATCAATCGTTGTTGTCGTAAAAAAGCATTTGCCATAATAAGTGGAACGGGGTTTGTTGAGTGTTCTTTTACAATTTCACCGGTTTGCAAATTCACCTTTTGCTCTGCATTTCCATGGTCTGCGGTAATGACGAGTGTTCCATTCATACGTAATACTTGTTCCTGCAAAACTCCAATTGCTTTATCAATTTCTTCTGCCGCTTGAATGGTTGCTTGTAAATTCCCCGTATGCCCTACCATGTCTGCGTTTGCAAAATTGGCCACAATAAAATGATATTTCTGAGATTGTAGTTCCGTTACAATGCGTTGCAACATCGCATGGAGAGACATGGCAGGAGTTTGATCATATGAATTTACACGCGGAGATGGAATTAATATACGTTCTTCGTTTGGAAACGGATCTTCTGTACCACCATTAAAGAAAAACGTCACATGAGCATATTTTTCTGTTTCTGCAATATGCAATTGCTTTAATCCATTGTCTGATAGTACTTTTGCTACAGGTTCATGCACCACATCAGGATAAAATGCAATTTTCAACGGAAGATTCTTTTCATATTCTGTCATAGAAACAAATGTCAGATTTTCCAGTGATCTTCCTCGATTAAATTTTGAAAAACCGGGAAGCACAAATGTTTTTGTTAATTGACGCGCACGATCAGCACGAAAATTGAAAAAAATAATGGCATCATTGTCATCAATGGTAGCAATGGGTGTGCCGGCTTCAGAAAAAATAACCGTAGGATAAAATTCTTCATCAAATACTTTTTGTGTATAGGATTGCTCAATAGCTTTTAATGGACTATCTGATACTTTGTCTGATTTACCGTAACGCATAGCATTATACGTTTTCTCTGTTCGATCCCACCGGTTATCTCGATCCATGGCGTAAAATCTGCCGGCAAGAGTAGCAATTTTTCCAATACCCAATTCATGCATTTTCGTTTCTAATTGTGCTATAAATCCCAAAGCAGCATTTTTTGAAGTATCACGCCCATCTAAAATAGCATGAATGAACACATTATCCGTGACTCCTTGTTGTTTACACATTTCCAATAATGCATACAAATGATCCTGACTGGAATGAATGTTACCATCACTCACTAGACCAATAAAGTGCAATTTGGAATGATGTGTTTTTGCTGTTTGCA
>DATDUS010000048.1:0-3356 GCA_035290285.1 Patescibacteria group bacterium | reverse complement strand
TGAAGCAACCGGCGTACGTGAATATCAAATAAAACGCGATCAAGCAATTAATAAGCTGATTCGTACTGAAGAAAACCTCACCCAAGCAGAAACGTTGCTCACTGAAATTGAACCACATCTCAATTCATTAACACGGCAAGTAAAACGATTAGAAAAGCGAGAAAAGATTGAAGCACAATTGCGTGAGGCACAAGTGGCCTACTACGGTTGCCTTTGGACTCATTTACAACAAGAATACAAGCAATTTACCGGGCAGCTTCAAAACCAGCAAAGCGAAATGCAACAGCTTGAGGAGCAACTGCGTAAACAGCAAGCAGCAAGTGATATTATTTCGCAAGAAGCTTCTCGTGCAGAACGGTACCAAAGTTTGCAGAAACAGTTTAATACCTTGCTTGAACAAAAAAGTTATCTTCTTAAAGAAGAAGCAGTATTAAAAGGAAAATTAGAAATTGAGCATCAAAAACAAGGAGAATTGAGTTTGGTATGGCTGAAGAGAAAAGAAGACGAAATCACTCAAGATATTCATACACACGAAGCAGAAGAATTATTGTTCAAAGAACAAATAGTACGTGAAGAAAATGAATTAAAACGCCATGAACAAAATCTTCGCGCATTGCATGCAGAATTTCGAGATGAAGAATATACTATTGTGCAATTAAAGGAAGAAATAGAGAAACAATCGCATGCTATGACTATTCCAGAAGTGCAGGCAGATCTTTCTAAAATTTTTGCTGAACAGGAAGCATTTTTACGCAATTTGCTTCAAACAAAATCGCTTGATGAGTTTCGAACACTGCAAACACAGGGAAAAAAAATTACGGAGCGGTTTGCAGAATTCATGGATCGATTGAACAGTGATGACAAAGAAGCAGTAGAGGCATTACGTGTAGAAATGAAACAAAAAGAACAAGTGCTTTCGCGTTTAATACAAGAACGAGAAGCAGCGCAACACAGCATGAACGAATTACGCGTGAGTATTGGATCGACAAAAGCCAAAGTAGAGCTCCATCATAAACAAATTCAGCGTTCTCAAGATGAATTAGCGTCAATTCAATCCAATATTGACGAATCAACACGCGAAAAAGATGAGCAAGAAAAGAATGCCCAAATGGAGGAGTATACGTTGGCATTACGAGATTTTGAGATGCAGCTTGCAAATATCAACAAGCAACTTGATTCTGTGCGCGTGGAAATTGATGCATTCAACCAGCAAGAAGAAGAGAAAAAAACGCGATTGCTTGCTATTCAATCCGAAATGCGTTCCCTGCAGCGTAAACTGACAAATATAAGCCAGCAAGCTAATACGATTGAAATTAATTTGGCACGTATTGAAACACGGCAAGAAGATGTTAATGCAGAAGTGCAAAAAGAAGTGCCTCAAGAATTACACCAATCTATTTTTGGATATAGCGCACAACCGACAGAAGATAATCAACAATTACAGCACATGATTGCTTCATTGCGTCATCAGTTGGAAGTGATTGGCAGTGTTGATGAACAAACAGTGAATGAATATACTGAAACGAAAAAACGGTTTGATTTTCTTTTAGAACAAACTACTGATCTTTCGACTTCTATTGGTTCTTTAGAAAAAGTGATTGATGAACTCGATAAAACCATTCATATACAATTTCAAAAGAATTTCAAACTTATTAACGAAGGGTTTCAAAAATATTTTAAAATACTCTTTAATGGCGGTAAGGCAAAATTGGAAGCATTAACAGAAACTGAAGAAGCACAAGAAGCTGCGCAAGAACAGGCATCGCAAGGGGAAACAGAAATTCAGCAGGAAGTGGTGTCCCTTGAAGAAGAAAAAAAGCGAGAACTCATTGGCAAAAAAAAGAAAAAACAAAAGGTAGTTTCTGGAATTGATGTAATGGCATCTCCGGCAGGTAAAAAAATTACGCATGTTGCCGCGCTTTCGGGTGGTGAAAAGTCGTTGGTTTCTATTGCTCTTTTGTGTGCGATTATTGCACACAATCCTTCACCGTTTGTAGTGCTCGATGAGGTGGAAGCAGCATTAGATGAAGAGAATTCAGAAAAATTGGTTGCTATTTTAAAAGAGCTGTCTCAAAAAACACAAATTATTGTTATTACGCATAACCGTGTGACCATGCGTACTGCTGATATTTTGTACGGTGTCACTATTGGTAAAGAAGGCAAGTCACATATTTTGAGCGTAGAACTTAAAGAGGCCGAGGAGCTGTGCGTTGAAGATCCAGAAAATACAGTGCAGTAAATACTCCGGCAAAAGCTGCAATAATTTCAAAAATTGCATACAACACTGCTTGTAACCAGGGAATGGCGACCATCACTGGAGAAGTCGTGAGTCCAATGGTGATAAGAATGCTACCCAGAATCAAACCGAGGCCAATATATCTTCCACATACTTGCCACCACCTACCTTTCACAAGCGATTTGCTGTATTGAAGTGCTTTTATATATTTTTTTCCTCCCATAACAATTGTCGGCATGACAAATGCCCAATAGACAAGAAAGATAATTCCAGGAATAATGAGTAAGAAAAACAGCAACACAAGCCAAAGTGAAAGAAGAATGGTCGTTAATAGTGCAGGTATAAAATACTGAAACGCTTCTTTTACCAGGTTGCTAAAAAGAAATTGTTCTTTTCGTAGCGTTTTTGCAACAATGAGTATAATAGAGATGCTAATAATAATGGTAAACACGCTTCCAACAACCCATGAAATGTTTCCAACCAACGTCCAAATGGTGTCTGGTGTATCGGGTGGTGGCGCTATAAAAGCTTCAAAGCTCGTGGGGATGAGGGTTTCCTCCGGCAGGGTAAAAGTCGTAATGAGTTGAAATGGAAAATAGAAAAAGACAACAAGCAGTAAAATATATTTAAATTGCGTGGTATATAATTCCCACGAATCTTTTAATAATTCCCCAAATGTTTTTTGTTGCATAGAATGAAGTTGTTATTAGTGTGGAGTGTATCATATTGGTTTAAAAATGCCATAATTTCTTGACAGAGCACAGCATTTTGGTATGCTGTTTCTACATCGCAATGCTTTTATATTAAAAGTTTTATTTTATACACATGTTAGTTATTCGTTTAGCACGTATTGGCCGAAAAAATAGGCCCGCATTCCGTATTGTGTTGCAAGAAAAAACACAAGCGCCGAAATCCGCATCAAAAGAAACGTTGGGCTCCTATAACCCGCTTCTTCCAAAACGAGAAGACCAAGTAAAATTTGATAAAGAGCGTATTATGCATTGGCTGAAATTGGGTGCAGAACCGTCTGCTACTGTTCATAATATGTTGGTAGAATTCAAAGTCATTGAAGGAAAGAAGCAACGAGTTGTTGGAACGCAAAAGAAAAGTTCACAAGCTG
>DATDUS010000047.1:0-5185 GCA_035290285.1 Patescibacteria group bacterium | reverse complement strand
TCGTATAACGACGGATGAATCCATACACCTGTGATAATGATTGAAAATAAAAACCACCAATGACAATTTTATCATCTGCTTGAATAGCAATCCCCCGACCATAAGCATCTGTGCCGAGCTCAATAAGCATAATCCCGGTACCATTAGTTCCAAAATTTGTATCTTCAGAACCATCAGCATTATAACGAATTACCAATGCCGCTGGTTCAGCAACTCCCGCAACAAGAATTTTATTATCCGATTGAATTGTAACACCATACGCAGCATCATAACCACTGGTAATTGCAGTTCGTTTAATCCCATTAGTACCAAAACCTGTGTCTAATCTCCCGGTAGTGGTTAATCGAACCAACTGAATAGCCGAATCTCCATCCGGATCACCATAAAAACCGACCGCAACAATTTTTCCATCAGACTGAACAGTTACCGAATATGCATCTGAACCATTTCCCGCAACAATAGGTAACTTGACAATACCTGTTCCATCTTCACCAAACGATGTATCCAATGAACCATCGCTATTGTAACGAATAATAACCATGCTATAATCGGTCGCCGTTGACCAATAGCCTGAAACAATAAATTTTCCATTTGCCTGCAATGCAATATCCCATGCTGTAGATTCCACGCCACCAACATCTGTTATGGCAAAACCACTGCTATTACCAAATGTTGTATCTAATTGGCCACTTGATGTTAAACGCATCGTGGCAACTTTATAAATCCCCCCCTCTTTAACATAACCGGTCAACAGTAGTCCTCCATTTGACTGGCGAACCATTCCCAACGCACCATCATCTGTTCCTTTTGCATAGGTAAATCTTCCCGCAGTACCGAAAGATGAATCAAGGTCGCCATTATGTAGATAACGAATAGCTGCAAATTGTCCACCGGATAAACCAATATCTGTCAAACCACAAATAACAATCTTTCGGTCTGGTTGCACCAATACATCAGATGCTCCTTCAATAGTCGAACTGCCAAGCGAAATTGACACATAGCCATTGCCACTACCAAATGAAGGATCGAGGTCACCAGGCGATAAAGAAATAAGACTCGAGTAAATCAACAACGTTAAACAGAAAAGAATAGAACGCTTCATAAAATTCTCCTTCATATTTTAAGTATCCAAAAAAAATCTTGCATTTAAAAATGAACGCCAAGTTTTAACCATGCACCCCATTGATTCAATGCAGAACATGAATTTGCTACTTCATAAAACCCACCGATTCCTAACAGCCATGGCCACTCATGTTCTTTGAATTCATAACCGAGGGCAGCAAAAACTTTGAATGTATATGCATTGGGTTGAGTTGCAGAACAGACATTGATGGTGCATGGATCAATAATCGTAAATGTTGTATCGCTTGTTGCAGCGTTGGCACCACCAGCTGATTGACTAATATTTGCAGTACTTGCTGAAACAGGATTTCCCGCACGCGCACCAGCTAAATCATAAATGGCAACATCACTTAAACAGGTGTTACATAATGTAACTTTTTCACGTTGCCGCCACCAAAAATTACCACCTAATTCAAACTCCCAATCATTATGTTCATGATGCAAAGCACCATACAAACTTAGTTGAGAACGTGGAGTAACATTACATTTACGTGTCAAACACGGCAATAAAGGAACACCAACAGTACGTGAGTCAGTAAAAGTTCCTAATAAATAACGAGACCAATCACCATTACAAAGATCAAACGAACGAATCTGACAATGTTGGAAATAATATAAATACTTAACATCAAACATAAAATCCCATGAAGAAGCGTCTGTTTGCGTCATATGTACAACGCCATCAAAACCAACACCAAATCCACCATGGCGGCCACTACCAACTTGTGGCTCAAAGAAATAACATGCTTTTTGAACATTGCTTGTTGGGACAACACCCGCAAGATAGAATTCCATAAACCATTTTTCATGCGGCTTTAATGCATATCCTAATTTCACCTGAATATCATCAAAGCCACTCTTTTTTACTTTATTACAAAATTTTTGTACTCCATATGAATTCAATGCGTCACAGATAGTTGTATAACCAGCAAGCGACCCTGCTGCACCAATCTGACATTCGCGCAAACATAGTTTATGTGTCGATTGTAACGGCACAACGATTGCACTCAGCCATAAACCGCGAAGTAAATTTGAAAAATTAAGGCAGAAATTAATATGTGCACCAGCCTTATACCACTTTGGACAGATCCTCAATGTTGAATTAAACTGCGAACCTTCGGCAGCCAATAAATAGAGCCATGGCGATCCAATATCACCTAAACCATCTTCTCGAACAGAAACAGATGTTTTATCACAACATCCGCACGTTGCATTACAACAAGAATTACATGAAGAACCTTTCGAACAACAAGAAGAATTGCATCCCCTTACACAGGTTGGTAGCAAATAACCACCAATCTTTTTTGATCGAGCTGATGATTGGTAAAAAGGCGTTACATACAAACTCCACGAAAAATCATCTTCATTAGTACTGTCTTTCAAGTAATCCTGATGAAAATTTAACGCCAATTCGTACATGGGATCAGTTGAAATTGAACGCGGAACAAAAACAGTCTTACTTGCTTGAAGCATTCCCAGATAACATAACGCACCCATCAAAAATATTTTTTTCATTACCCTTCACTCCTCACGCATATTTATTTTTCACATTAAACAAACATATCCAAAAAAATTTATCAAAACTTTACAATGAGACAGCTCACTTCTTCGACTCTATTTCAAAAAAATAAAAAATCAATCCAATCAATCAAAATATCGCACCAGCAGAATATATTTAAGTTTTTTAATAAAAAATATTGATATATTAGAAATTTTATTGGCATTATTATAAATAGGAAGAGTGATAATAAAAATAGGGGGGTTGCCGATGAAGAAAGCTTTATTCATAGCTTTTTTCCTAATATTAACTTCTTCAGCACAAGATAAATGGATCACAATTTTTTTACATGGTGGCGGCGCACACCCTCTCTATTTAAATATAAGCGACGCACTTAAATTACTTCATGATGACACACAAGATTCAATTTATGTTAAAACGACGGAACTTCTTCGTGAAGATCCATACTTTATGAAACTTCAACCACAAAATCGCATCGGCCTTCATAAGGCATTCCCTGTTGATAAAAAACCACTAAGGGAGTACGCGGGCGGTGAAATTTTTGGACAACTTTTTAATGATATTAATAATGCTGTCGGATTACCACCAACAGAACTTTACGCCTTCGGTTGGACCGGATTATTAAGTTGTAAATCACGTCGCAAATCAGCAGAAATACTATACAAAGCAATAAAAGATTTATATTACAAAACAAAAAAGCAAGGTGACAATCCTCGTTTTCGTATCATTGCCTACAGTCATGGAGGCAATACAGCACTTCATATGGGCGAAGCAGCACGCAACAATGGCTACACCCCATTTAAAATTGATGAACTTATTTTAGTTTCAACACCAGTCCACATTAATACGCAATTTTATCTTCAAAATGGCCTTTTCAAAAATGTTTATCTCTTTTATTCAAAAGGAGATAATATTCAAAGTTCTGACTTTGTTTCGTCACCAACGCACTCATTTGCACACCATTTCTTTCACAAAAAACATGGGCCACTTCCTCATACAATTACACAAGTACAAATTCGTATCTTCAGAACCCATATTAAGATTCCACAAAAAGATGGCACTTTTCACATTATGCCCAAATATGAAATGGTTCATCCTAACCACACGGAAATGTTTTTCTTCGGGTGGGCACCCGAATGGTATCGCAAATATTTTCCAATTAAACCACTTTCAGTTGGCCTTCTAATCCCATTTTTTCTTAAAACCATTAACGAACAACATTTAAACGGAAAACATATTCGCATGACGTTATATCCAGAAAAAGAGAACATGACCATAAAAATTAAAGATGGTGAAGGTAAAAAAGAAAAAGAATTGAGTGTTCCATTTTTCACTAAACAAGAACTCACCCATTTTCGCAAAGAACTGCAAGAATTCAAACCAGATAACGTTACTTACAAAGAATATCGCACACGCATGAAAAAACATTGGAATGAAGCAAAGAAAAGTATTCGTGATTCAGTTAAAAGAAGGGAAAAAATTCGCAAACAAAAGAAACAATTAAAAGGCCAACAAGTCTGCAACGTTTCTCTTTTTGCTCCAGTTGTAACGGAGTCACGAAAAGTCCCTCTCATCAAAAGTTAATTATCTGCCTTAAAGTCTTGGTCATAAAACTATCGCGTTCGCCTTACGCAAGGTCGAAAGGTATCATCGAACGCACAATAAAGAGGGCTGCGCATCGCAGCCCTCTTTAAATCAAAATTTAAAAGCAATTACATCATGCCTGGCATGCCGCCCATACCACCATGCATATGAGGCGTCTCTTTCTTTTCTTCAGGAAGTTCTGCAATAATCGCTTCTGTTGTTAATAATAATCCTGAAATAGAGGCAGCATTTTGTAATGCAAAACGGGTAACTTTCGCAGGATCAATAATTCCTGCTTCTACCATATTTACATATTTGCCAGCACGTGCATCATAACCATAATCACCTTTTTCGGCGCGCACATTATTCACAATAACAGATGCATCATCACCAGCATTTTCTGCAATAGTACGAATTGGTGACTCAAGCGCCTTTCTGACAATCTGCATACCAAGTTCTTCATCACCTGATAGCTCTAATTTTGCAAGCGCAGCTTGTGCACGTAATAATGCGACGCCACCACCGGCAACAACCCCTTCTTCAACGGCAGCACGTGTTGCACTCAACGCATCTTCAATGCGATCTTTCTTTTCTTTCATTTCTGTTTCAGTCGCTGCACCAACCTTAATAACCGCAATTCCACCAGAAAGTTTTGCTAAACGCTCTTGAAGCTTTTCTTTATCATAATCCGAAGATGTATTTTCAATTTGCATCTTGACCTGTGCAATACGGTTTTTAATATCTTCCGGTGAACCTGCACCATCAACAATCGTTGTCGTATCTTTGGTAATAACAACTTTTTTCGCTGAACCCAAATCATCAACAGAAACTGTTTCTAATGAAAGACCAAGATCTTCTGAAACCATCTTGCCACCGGTTAATGCAGCAACATCTTCCAACATCGCCTTACGACGATCACCAAAACCTGGCGCTTTAACGGCTGAAACTTGCAATGTGCCA
>DATDUS010000046.1:0-6768 GCA_035290285.1 Patescibacteria group bacterium | reverse complement strand
AATTTTTCCACGCCAAATACGGCGAGGCTTTTTAAAATAGAGTGTTTCTTTTACCGTAGGCAATCGTAAGTCCTCTTTTTTTGCTGTTTGAATAGCAGGATATGATTTGCATATGTTTTGCAATGGACAGGCAGAACATTTTGGTTGTGCTCTGGTACAAACAAGTGATCCAAAATCCATAAGAGCCTGGTTGAAATAGTATGTTTTTCCTTTTTTGGGGAGAAGCAGCTTGACCAGTTCCCATAATTGTAATTCTTTCACCTGTGGTAATTTTTTATATCCAATAAATACACGCCCTACTACACGTTTCACATTTGTATCAACAATTGGCTCGTCGGCGCAAAATGCAAAGCTCATAATTGCACCGGTAGTATACGGCCCGATACCAGGAAGTGGTAATAAAGTTTCCTTAGTTTGTGGAAAGCGACCATTATATGTTTGAACCACTGCTTGCGCGATGCGGTGAAGATAGAGTGCTCGACGATTATATCCTAATCCTTGCCACGCAGCAATCACTGTTCGTGCTTGACTATGCGCCAAAGTTTCTATAGTAGGAAATTGTGTAAACCATTGGGTATATTTGAGTAATACGCGATCAACCTGTGTTTGCTGAAGCATGAGTTCAGAGACAAGAATATGATATGGATCATGTGTTTGCCTCCATGGTAAATCACGCGCATGCACATTGTACCAATAAAGTAATGCTTGAGAGAAAAAAATTCTTTTTTGCGATGTAGACAGATGTGGTGACATATATTAACCCATATAGTATACATTTTTTTACATTTTGTGCTATACTATACAACATATCAACAATATTTTTATATGTCTTATTCAATTCCAAAAATTCAAAAAAAGAAATGGTATAAACGGTGGTGGATATGGACCATTGCCATTGTTTTTATTTTAATTATCATTATTGTAAATGTTGCAAGAGTATCATTTCAACAAGCACAACTTGCAAAATACCAATATTTAAAAGAATCGGTTGAAACAACGCACCGTACTATTCGAAAAACGATTTCTACTAATGGTATTATTACTCCAGACGCATCAACAATACTTACAGCCAAATATCCAAGCACAGTGACAGAGGTGAATTTTTCTATAGGAGATACTGTCAATAAAAATGATGTGATTATCAAAACAGAAAACGAAACAATTGTCGCGCCATTTGATGGCCGTTTGTTAGCGCTCAATACATTTGTGCATGAGTTGATTGCTCCCTCAATAGCCATAGCAGAAGTTGGATATCGATCAAATCATATCGAATGGTTTGCATCTGACAGTGAAGTATTAGAATTGAAAAAAGATCAAGAAGTATTGATTACTGTCCCTTCTTTTAATAATGGAAAAGATGAGTATCATGGAGTAGTCTCGTTTGTAGATATTCAAAAACAAACAACAGAATTAGGTGCAACTTCCGCACTCACATCGCAAAAGTTAGAAAATGGTTATCGTGTACATGTGACAAGTGAAGATATGCCAGAAGAATTAACACGAGTGATTGGATTAAGTGTTGATCTTGAAATTGTTGTTGAAGAAAAGTCGAATGTTCTCTCATTGCCTACTGGTGCGGTTCAATATACGAATGAACGTGAAGCATTTGTATATGCTGTGCCAACAGTTGATCAATCGTTTGTAGAAGAAGCATCAAAAGTAAAAGACGTGACCGAGCTATTGCAGAAAAAAATGATTCATGTTGATTTTTCTGGAGACGAGTATACAGAAGTCACAGAAGGTTTGAGCGAGGGCGAATCAGTATTATTATATGTACCACAACAAACAGCATCTCCATTTTAACAGAACTAATGATAACTTATGAGCACGAAGACAAGTGAGCATCATAAGAAGAATGTTCCCCTCATTCAATTGAAACATTTGAAAAAAACGTATTGGAATGGAAAAGTCGCTATTCCGGCAGTTCGTGATGTTAATTTGACTATTTATGATGGAGAATTTGTTGCGCTTATGGGTTCATCGGGATCAGGAAAATCTACTTTATTACATATGTTGGCGTTTTTAGATGCGCCAACCTCAGGCACGTATACATTCAATGGTGAAGATATTCTTGAATTTCAAGATGATTATTTGGCTACACTACGTAATGCAACTATTGGTTTTGTATTTCAGCAATTTTATTTACTTCCACGAACCACGGCCATTGATAATGTGCGTTTAGCATTGTTGTACGCAGGCGTTAAAAGAACAGAACAGCAAAAACGCGCATATGCTGCATTGTGTACTGTTGGTTTGGAAGAGCGTATCTATCATCGACCAAATGAATTATCTGGTGGTCAACAACAACGTGTTTCAATAGCGCGTGCATTAGTGAATAATCCTTCTGTCATATTTTGTGATGAACCAACGGGCAACCTGGACTCAAAAACAGCTCATGAAATTATGGATATTTTAAAAAAATTGCATGCAGGAGGTAAAACCATTATTATGGTGACGCACGATCATACAGTAGCTCGATACGCGGAACGTATTATTCATATGAAAGATGGATTAATTTCACGCACATGATGATTTTTACCTACATTGGTACGGCATTGCGCCAACTGGCTCATAATAAGGGTCGTTCTGCACTTACTATGCTTGGTATTATTATTGGTATTGGTTCAGTTATTTTTATTATGACTTTGGGGGAAGTGGCAAAAAACTTTCTTTTGAATCAAATTTCTCAATTTGGAACAAATGTGATCGAAGTTGGTTTACCCAGTAGTATGGGACTGGATAGTTCAGAAGATATTCAATTAAGCGAAGATGATGTGGATACTCTTTACAATTCTTCTCTTTTACCTGAACTTACTGCAATTTCAGCAGGCTATTCTGCAAGCGAATCCTTAGAATATAATGGAGAAACTCAAACAGTGACCGTGTGGGGTGATTATCCCGAATATTTTGATATTAATCATTTAAAAATTGTAAAAGGACGTTTTTTTAACGCTACGGATGTAACAAATGCCTCACGTGTTGTCGTTATTGATGAAAAGTTAGCACGTGATGTGTTTCATTCTACTGATGTTATTGGTACTCGTATAAAAATTGGTGGTACATTTCTTACGATTATTGGAATTATGCAAGAAATGAATTTTGGTCCAGGCACCTTTGGAATGAGTATGGTTTATTCTCCACTCAGTACAGTAAAGCAACTCTATGCGCCTTCCGAAGATATGCATGTGGTCAGTTTCTTGTTGATTGAGTTTGAATCTGGTACTGATACACAATCATTTCGTAATCGATTAGAATATGAATTGCGCCGATCGCATGATCTTCTCAATACAGATGAAGATCCATTTATGTTATTTAGTCGTGATCAAGCCTTGAGTATTTTAGATACTGTGTTGGTTGGCATTCAAACATTTGTCAGTGCTGTTGCTGCTATTTCGCTTTTAGTTGGAGGGATTGGTATTATGAATATTATGCTCGTCACGGTCAAAGAACGTACAAAAGAAATTGGATTACGAAAAGCAATTGGGGCAAAAAATAATTCTGTACTCATTCAATTTCTAGTTGAATCGATTGTTCTTACTACTGTTGGAGGAGTGATAGGTATTGTGCTAGGATTGGGTTTAAGTAGTGCAAGTGTTGCCATCGCAAATATGTTCCAACCAGATTGGGGTATTGCTTTTGTATTTGTCCCCGAGGCGTTGATTATTGCGTGTGGTGTTTCCATAACTGTTGGCTTGGTGTTTGGCTTATACCCGGCATTTAAAGCATCAAAATTATCACCGATTGAGGCATTGCGATATGAGTAACTTTACTGTATACTGAACCACTGTAATATGTTTTCTCATTTTTTTCAGCATCTTTCTTTTTTTGCGATTGTTGTACCGGTAACAACAGGATCTTTTATTCCAGCAGAAAAAATAAATACTGAAATAACTCCGCAACAAGTACAACAAAGTGCATATGTGGCACAATTTGAACAAGGAGAGATACGCATTCCGATTTTTGGCATAACAGATGCTACGCATTTAAAAGTATATGATATTGGTCCAGTCATCAAAGGTGTGTCTACAAATCAAAAAATACCAAAAGGATATCGTTCCAGCCAACATGTATATGAATATCATTTTAGCACGAATATTTCAAAAAAAATTGATTTAATCATGCACTATATTCCACACGGAAAAGATCTAGAAAAAAAACAAATTTTTTATCGAGCGGATGAATCACAGCCATGGAAAAAATTACGTACGGTAACACAGAAATCTGATCAAACAGTTCATGCATTTCTTCCTGCACCTTCTGGTCAAATAGTATTTGCCAAAAGTATTAAAAAAAAGGAAGGACCCATTAAACATACTCATTTTGTTCCATATGGTGCATTGCCACATTCCGATACTGGCGCTGTACTTGATGCAAAAAGTGGAAAATTTTTATTTCGTGAAGAAGCAAAGAAACAACGTCCTATTGCTTCTTTAACAAAGGTTACTACCGTATTAACATTTCTTGCAACAAAGCCAAATGTAGATACTGTAGTCACATATTCTAATCGTTATGAAAGAGACGGCGCCACTGTGGGAGTGAATAATGGCGAGCAATTAAGCCTGAAAGATGTGCTCATGGGTACATTATTACCTTCTGCAAATAATATGGCAGAGATGCTCGCACAGAGTACTTCTATGAGTCGAGAAGAGTTTATTGCAAAAACGAATCAATGCATGAAAAAACTCAGTTTGCATCAAACGCAAATTGTAGAGCCATCTGGTTTAGATCAAAAAAACGTTTCGTCAGCCGGCAATTATGCACGGATTGCCCGTTATGCCTTTAATACATATCCCGAAATTTTTAGTGAGGCAGCAACAACTCAACAATATTCTTTTTCAACGAAAAATACTGGAAGAGGCATTACTATTTATTCTACAAATAAGTTTGATGGTCGGGGTGTTTATGAAGCCACTGCTTTTAAAACAGGATATTATCCGGGGTATGCGGAACGAACACTTGCGATAAAAATTCGAGAACGATCAACCGGTCATGAAGTTATTGTTGTATTGTTTGGAAACAAAGAATTTGGAACCATCTTTGAAGAAGCCTATACTCTTGCACAGTGGGCTTTTAACAATTACGAATTTCATAATTATTAATTATGCAGCAGCAACGTGAAGTAGTGGTGGTGTTACCCGATATTCGATCAACATTCAATACGGGTTCATTTTTTCGTACTGCAGACGGTGCGGGTGTATCCAAAATATTTTTAACCGGCATTACTGCACCACCGCCGCATCCACATTTACTAAAAGTTTCTCTGGGGGCAGAGCATTCTGTTTCTTGGGAATATGTTCCAGATGTATTTGTAGTTATTGATAAACTGAAAAGTCATGGGTATCAGTTGGTGGCCGTGGAACAAACGCCACAGAGTATAGATTATTGTACAGCAACATATGCTCAAAAAGTTGCTGTTTTTTTTGGAAATGAAGTGGAAGGGCTTCCTCAAGAAATTTTAAAATATGCGGACATGATTGTGGAAATACCTATGCGGGGCAAAAAAGAATCATTAAATGTTTCTGTTTCCGGAGGAATTATATTGTATCACTTGTAATGCAAGACCTGAAAAAAGCTACCTTATGGCAAATAACCACTTATATTATGAGACATATTGATTTTTTGATGAATAATATCTGTAATAACTTGTATCACTTGAGTGGCAAAAGAATCAGTAAACACTAAATCTGCTCGAATACATGTTGGCTGCACATATATATTGTGCATGGGCTTGGTAAACGTGCGCCACATGTCACATACGCTTCCATAGGTGCGCCCACGTTCTCGAATATCACGTTCCAATTTTCGTTCAAAGCGTGTTTGTTCATCAATATTTAAAAATATACTCATATCATACAATTCTAGAAGTGGTTCGTGGTAGAGTACGTGCATTCCTTCAAATAAAATAATCGGAGCAGGGGAGAGTCGTTCAATTTGACTCGAACGATTGTAACTTGGAAAATCATACACCGGTATCGTTGTCTCTCGACCATGATGCAAGTCAAATATAGTGTGGTATGCAAGATCCATGTCTATGCTTTCTGGGGCATCAAAGTTAATTTTTTTTCTTTCTTGCAGTGGAAGATGGGATAAATCTGCATAAAATTGATCTAATGGCACAATTGTTGTTTTCCAGGGAAGAGAAGTGGCAATAATTTTGGATACAGTTGTTTTTCCTGAACCAGAACCACCAGCAAGAGCTATAATAAATGGTTTGCTATTCTTCATGCTCGTCTGTATTGAATCAAGTAAAATATTCATTTTATTTTTCTTATCATATTTTTATTAAATTTACAACTATAGATTCTTTTCCTTACTGTTGAGATATGATACACTATTGAAGTAATTTTCATATACAATGATTATATCTATTGTTTTATTTATTTTTAGCACATTGTTACTCTGGTTTGCGGCTAAAATTGTTATTGGTGGTGTTGAGCATTTTTCAAAAAATATTCAGGTATCACTGTTTGCTACTTCAGCATTGATTTTAGGCATTCTTACTTCATTTTCAGAAATTTCTGTGGGTATTAATTCTATTCTCAATGGTCGGCCAGGCATTTATGTGGGGAATCTTATTGGCGGTTCGTTTGTACTAATTGCATTACTTATTCCATTGCTTGCTATTTTTAATGGTGGGATTTCTTTAAAACATCATTTAGATAAAAAACGATTGTTATTTTTTCTAATTCTTCTTATGGCTCCTTCATTTGTCATTCTTGATGGACAGGTGAGTAGATATGATGGCTTTTTTTTGATTATCTTATACGC
>DATDUS010000045.1:0-3837 GCA_035290285.1 Patescibacteria group bacterium | reverse complement strand
AATTTTTTTTCAGAAATTTTGCGAAGCTGTTCCAGAACTCCATGTCATTTTGGCACTCCCCAATATACTCAGGAGCCCGCTTAATCCCTCGCATTTTCAACCATGCTTGCAATTCATCAAGCACCCATACTTTACTCGAGTAGCCAATCTCGTCATCTAGAAACAGTCCGTGGATTTCGACAGTGTCAAGAAGATTATAAGCAGAACCTGGCAGGTTCATACTCGCGTATAATGTGCTCCCTTCGTAACCAAGAGCTGCCAAAACAGCAATCCAGATCTTTAACACGACTGCTTCTCCATTATAGAAAAGCAAAAAGGTATAGGTTTTCTCTCCTTTACCACTGCCACCGATACTAATTCTTTTCATGTTTTTCTCCTGCGCGGTTGAATTAACCGCTGTGTTGATTGTCGATGAACATGCTTGAGAACAGAAAAGAATATCAGCAAAGCACCTAATTGTTTATACACATGCCGACATATTTATAATTATTTGCTATTTTTTAGCTAATATTATATAATTATAGTGTCGAAATATGTTCCACAAAATCAAAAAATCAGAATTGCGGAGTAATGAATATAACTAAACGTCTCATAAAGGTAAGATTTTTTCTTACTTTCATGTCTCAAATGAGTAATTTAATAGTTGTACAATTTGTAAACTCGACTTTACAAATTGTACAAAACGTGATACACTGTATATATGAAAATACAACGAACAATAGAAAAAGAAGTGAAAATACTCGCTAAAGAGTTTCCTATAGTGACTATTTTAGGGCCGCGACAATCGGGGAAAACAACACTCGCAAAAGAGCTGTTTCCAAATTATCAATATATTTCCCTTGAAGATTTAGATGTTCGCAAAGCAGCAAGCGAAGACCCAAGAGGATTTATTGAACAATACAATCACCGTGTCATTTTTGATGAGATACAATATGTCCCCCAAATTTTTTCATATCTTCAAACCCATTCAGACGCGCTTGATGAAACGGCGGCGTTTATTTTAACCGGCTCGCAAAATTATTTATTGATGGAACATATTACTCAGTCACTTTCAGGCCGTGTTGGTATTGCCACATTATTGCCCTTTAGTATTGAAGAAGCATTGCAATACCATGCTACTGTCTCAGCGGACGAGCTTCTATTTTCTGGTTTTTTCCCACGAATATTTGATAAAAACATTCGCCCATCACGTTACTACGCCGACTATATAAAAACATATATTGAACGCGACGTACGAACATTAAAGAATATTACCAACTACACAACTTTTAATATATTCCTTCAGTTGCTTGCTGGTCGCTCGGGGCAATTACTGAATGTAAACGCCTTGGCAAACGAAGCAAATATTGCACGCCAAACAGCAGAAGAATGGCTATCGGTTTTAGAAACAAGCTATATTATTTTTCGTTTACACCCTTTTCACAAAAATTACAAAAAACGTTTAACCAAACAATCTAAAGTGTATTTTTATGATACAGGCATTGTGTGCCATTTGTTGGGTTTAACATCAGCAGACCAGTTGGTCACACATTATTTACGAGGAAGTATATTTGAATCAATGGTAATAAGTAATTTTATTAAAGAAAATGAACATCATGGAGGGGGGCGACAATTATTTTTTTGGCGTGATCATCAGCACAATGAGGTTGATTTATTGATTGAACAGGCGGGTGTGGTACAAAACTATGAAGTAAAATCAGGGAAAACGGCACGTCAGGAATATACTAAAGGGTTACATTTTTGGAATAAATTGAGCAATTCGTCAGCGAATAACTCGACTGTTATTTATGGCGGTGATAAGGAGTTACTTTTTGATGGTATACATTTTTCTCCATGGAATAGTAGGAAATTGTATAATCCTAAAACAGTATGATTTACCCTAAAATTTTACAACAACTTGGATTTTCAAAAAAAGAGGTGGCAGTGTATGTGGCTCTATTGGAATTGGATAGCGCAACAGCTGGTGAAATTGCAAATAAAACAGAAATAAATCGCACGAGTTGTTATGATATTCTCGATTCCCTGATGAAAAAAGGCATCATCAGCAAATTCAAAAAAAAGACCAAAATTTATTTTCATGCGGGTGACCCGAAACGACTCATCGCTTATCTTGAACGCGAGCGTGAAGAAGCAAACAAAAAAATTACGAAACAACAGCAACTCGTCAAAGAAGCTCTTCCAGAACTCTCTTCCCTTCTCCACCCGCAGAGTACTAAACCAAAAGTCACTTTTTTTGAAGGTGAAAAAGGTATGCGCGAAGCCTATGAAGATACGCTTACAGCAAGCGAAGAAATTTTAGCGTATGCAAATGTTGAAACAATGCACAAAGGGTTACCAAATTTTTTTCCTGAATATTACAAACGCCGCTCTGAAGCGGGTCTTTCGATTAAAGCTATTATTCCTCAAAATACTTTATCCAAAGAGCGTGCAAAACGCGATAAAGAAGAATCACGCCAAACTGTATTCCTTCCAAACGAAAACACGACATTTTCACCGGAAATAAATATCTATAATAATAAAGTACTCATCGCTTCATGGAAAGAAAAAATGGCAGTGATTATCGAATCTAAAGAACTCGCTGATTTACAAAAACTCATCTATCAGCTCCTTTGGAATCACCTGAAGCAGCAAGAACAGCGTTCAAAATCTGTGTAAAATACTGGGATAAGGTGTGTTTAAGCTTCGGGTTGGCATGATCGGTATTCTTCGATACAATACTTAAACTATGGCAGAAACCCCCTCCTTCCCTACCCCAACATCGACTTCCTTGCTTGCAGATATTCCACCAAGCAATTTGGAAGCAGAACAAGCAGTTCTTGGTGCGCTCCTTATTGATCAAGACGCTATTATTAAAATTGCGGATATTCTGTCGCCAGATGATTTTTATGCCGACAAGCACCGGCTGGTATATGAATCGATGATGGAAATTTACAGCAAACGCGAACCGATTGATGTAGTGAGCCTCTCTTCGCGGCTTGATGATAAAAATGTATTGAAAGAAATTGGTGGGCGTTCCTTTCTTGTTTCGTTAACCAGTTCTGTTCCTACGGCAAGTAATGTTACCTACTACGCGCAAATTGTGCATGAGAAAGCAACGCTGCGCCGCTTAATTAAAACCGGGCACGATATTGTTAAGCTTGGTCATGAAGAATCGGGCGAGGTAGACCAATTATTAGATCGCGCAGAACAAACACTGTTTGCTGTTTCTCAGCAATCGTTACGGCAAAATTTTGTTCCTCTTCATTCCATTTTAACCGAAGCATTTGACCGCTTAGATGAAATTCACAAAACTGCAGGAAAATTGCGCGGTGTCTCGACTGGGTATTTTGCGCTCGACAACATTTTAGGTGGCTTGCAAAAATCTGATTTGATTATTTTAGCTGCCCGACCTTCTATGGGTAAAACCGGTTTAGCACTAGATATTGCACGAAATGTGGCAGTAAAAGCAAAGGTTGGAACTGCGATTGTGAGCTTAGAAATGAGCAAAGATCAGTTGGGTGACCGATTACTCTGTGCAGAAGCGGGTGTTGATTTATGGAAAATGCGTACAGGTAAATTGCAAAATTCTGATGATTTTGCAAATATCGGACGTGCAATGGGAGAGCTTGCAGAAGCGCCACTTTTTATTGATGATTCTGCAAGCGCAAATATTATGGAAATTCGAACGAAAGCACGCCGCTTACAAATGGAGCATGGTATTGGATTATTAATTGTGGACTATTTGCAATTAATGGAAGGCAGAAACAATCATGGCGATAATCGCGTACAAGAAATTGCAGAAATTTCTCGTGGGTTAAAATCTATTGCTCGTGAGTTGAATATTCCTATACTTGCTCT
>DATDUS010000044.1:0-2564 GCA_035290285.1 Patescibacteria group bacterium | reverse complement strand
TTTCTTAATGAACATTCATTTCGTGCCATTACCGCTCGCGTCACAAGCCGATCAACAGAACATATCTCTGAAGGGATTGTTATAAACAAAGGATCAAAAGACGGTCTACAACCCGGTCTTCCTGCTATTGTAAAAAATGGTATTATCATTGGCGTTATTCAAGAAGTACAAGATTATTCATCAGAGATATTGCTTATTACAAGCGCAAGTTCACAACTAAATGGCAGTATTCAAAATGAATCTCATAGTCCTGGTATTATTCAAGGCGCATATAATCTTTCCGTACAAATGAATTTTATTCCGCAATCTGATGCGTTATCTGCTGATCAATTTGTATTCACAAATGGTTTAGACCCATTTATTCCAGAGGGTTTAGTGATAGGGCAAATAAAACAAATTTCAAATGAACCGGGTTCACTATTTCAACAAGCTTCCGTAGCGCCATTATTTCAACCATTTGAAATTTCTATTCTTTCTATTCTTTTACCATGAAACGTATTATTACAGAATGCATGTTTATTATAGGTATATTTGTCAGTATTGCGATACAAACATCTCTGATTGCTGATTATCCAATTGCAGCATCTATTATTCAGTTGAATTTGTTCCTTATTATTCTTTTTGTTATATTTCGTCATATATTTAGAGGCATAATAATGGCAATCATTACTGGATATTATATGGATCTGCATTCAGCACTTCCGTTTGGTATATTTCTATTTGCTTTTTTTTGTTCAATCACACTGTTACTTTTTTTTCAAAATAATATTTTTAAAAATCGCGCACTACATGCAATTATATTAAATACCAGCAGTGCCACACTTATCTATTATAGTGTGATTGCTATTTCACTTTTGATTGTCCAACACTTGTACCCAGAGCGACTTCCACCAATACAATGGGTACACTATAGCGCATTAACTGTTGTTCAAATCATAAGTCATAGTATTTTGATTGTTCTTTGTTTTATTGTTATTACAATTTTTGGACAAAAATATCATAAAGTATACACTGCAATGGAATAAATAGTATGAATAAAGATCCATTTCATCCATATGCTGCACGGCGCTCTATAAAAGATTCATTAATCGAAAATAATTTGCGCCGATGTGAAATTGATAGCGCGCCACCAAATCAATGGAGTAAACATCATAAACTTGGTATACCTGCGTCTCAATTTCAAACACGATTATTACTCTATATTGCTGGAATATTATTTTGCATTATTCTCGGGCAAATGTTTCGTTTACAAATCATACGTGGTGCTATATTTAGAGAACGCGCTGAAGGTAATCGTATTCAAACACATATAGTAAAAGCTCTTCGAGGAATCATGTATGATTCATCTGGGAATGCTTTAGTAAAAAACATTCCGAATTTTACTCTTGTTGTCAATGCTGCTGATATGCCAGATCGATCGCTACAAGCACAAGAAAAAATAGCTACACAAATTACAGAATTAACACAGGGGAATTACCAAAATATTTTGGATACTATCCGAACTTCAATACAGACTGGTCAGTCAACAATTATTCAAAATCATATTGCCTATAATGATGCGTTGCCTTGGATGATTGCGACAAAAAAAATTGCCGGCGTTCATATAGAAGTACGATATGGACGTGAATATCTCGCACCAGATTCGTATGCACATATTCTCGGTTACACTTCAAAAATGACAGCAGAGGAATATGAAAAATTCAAAGAACATCAATATCTACTCAATGATGATATTGGAAAGAACGGACTAGAAAAATATTATGAATCATCTCTCCGTGGAAAAGATGGTTATCAAAATATTGAAGTGGATTTTCGAGGTCAGCAACAATCAATTATATCTGATATAAAACCAAGTGAGGGAGATAATTTACATCTTACTATTGATTCCGTTCTTCAAGAATATCTATACCAAAATTTACAACAAATCGTTCAGGAAAAAAATGCTCCGGGAGCTTCTGCTGTTGCTATAGATCCACGCAATGGAAATATTTTAGCACTGATTTCTTATCCTTCGTATAATAATAATACATTTGCACAAGGTATTTCACAAGAGGAATATGATACATTGCAGAACGATCCTCAGCATCCATTATTTTTTCGCGCAATATCCGGACAGTATCCTTCCGGTTCTGTTTTCAAACCAATTGTTGCTGCTGCTGCATTAGAAGAAAAGGTCATTACAGAAAATACTACAGTGGGCAGTACCGGCGGCATAGATATTAATGGAACTTTTTTTCCTGATTGGAAAAAGTATGGACATGGTAGTACAAATGTGTATAAAGCACTTGCTGAATCAGTGAATACATTTTTTTATCTTGCGGGTGGTGGTGATAATGAAACATCTATAGGTTTAGGTGTTGATCGAATTTATGCCTATGCTGATTTATTTGGGTTAGGGAAAGAAACTCATATTGATCTGCCTCATGAGGCAAGTGGTTTTTTGCCATCGAAAGCATGGAAAGAGGAATTCAAAAATGAAGAATGGTATATTGGTGATACGTATCATCTTGCTATTGGTCAGGGGGATTTGCTCGTAACACCACTTCAGGTTGCATCATATACGG
>DATDUS010000043.1:0-4283 GCA_035290285.1 Patescibacteria group bacterium | reverse complement strand
ATTCTTTTTAGTCTCATATTTTTAGTATAGATGAATTCTCAAACATTTCACTTAACGGCCGGCGGCTATGCGACGTGGTCCAGAGACGAGCGTAGCTCGTCGATGGGCCATGTCGCATAGCCGTTGTTGTGCGATGTCGCGGAGCGACAGAGTGCAACAACGGCGTAGCCGCCGGCCGTTGTGACGAAAGAGCGAAGCGATTTCGTCACAACGTTTCGGCATCATCCGAAGTTTTTGTGTAGCGATAGCGGAACAAAAATTTGGGAGAGGAAATTTCACTTTCCTTAATGTTATCATAAAGTGTGAAATTTCCGAACCGGATATGCCGTGTTCTGCGATGTGCCAATAAATTCTTCCTTCCTTATTGTATTTGGGGAAGTTTTATTCGGTTTTATCCGCAAATCTTTCTTGCCAACTTTTTAGCTCGTCAAATATTTTATCGTTAAAATCTTCCGGCTTAAATTTGAAAATAGCGTTGGCATTCTTTACACAATGGTTTTTCAATTCATCCTCGTTGTTTTGGCTGGAATACCACTTGAAGCTATCAATAATATCAGCAGTTTTCACAATGAGAGCGTCTTGCCCGTTTTGCACACACCGTTGAATCAACTCGTTAGTTTTTTCCACTTTGTCTGCAATCGTATCATCTTTGGTACTCGCGAAAATCAAGCGGACAACATTATCACCAAATTCATCTCTCAATAATTGTTCGTCAGCACCAGACCACTCAATCGCATCGTGCAAAACGCCAGCCAAAACAACATCTTCTGAATAACCATTTTCATACAAATACACGCCAACGCGTATGTCGTGAAACATCACAGGCTTTCTGCTATTTTCATCAGACGGTGGCATATACTCCGACAAAATTCGCACAGCTTTTTCAAATTTTATATTAAGTGATTTTGACATACATTTTGACGCGAGAATAAAACTTTTCCAAATTATAAATAAAAGAATTTATTGGCATTTCGCAGAACGTTCGCGCGTAATGCGCAGTTGCCGAGCCGGACAGTGATACAATGTCGACGGAGTCGATATCACTGGCCGTGCGAGGCAATTGGTTTCAAATGCCAACAAACTCATCCTAAACCCATCTCACTCAAAATGCAAAACCACCTCTTTTGAAGGTGGCCGCATACGCGCTGTTAGGTGCTGCCAATTAATTTTTTTTCAGTACCAGAAACCGATTACTTTCATCCACCCCAATTTCTTTCAATCCAGCTTCTGTCAACATATGAAGCCGCTGCTCATCAGAAAAACGCATATAAGTACTTTGTTGATGCGCAACTAATTGGTCTTCCTGCCGAACAAAATATTCTTTATCAATATACGGAAGACGATATTGAACCTTTTGAGAATATACTGCACCATCTTTTAATTGCAGTCCTTCAAAATCAGCGTGCACAGATTGAATACCTAATGCAAGTAACCCACCCGGTTCCAAAGCAGCAGTGATTTTTTCCATCCCTCGCACATTATCATCAAAATTGGGCAAATGACTTTCCAGAAATAAGCCACCATCCTTGTCTCTCGTTACATACCAGACACCACCTTCTGAATAGGCGGCTTCATATGTTTCGGGCAGATGCAACCGAGTCACATTTTGCTCATATAATTGAGCAGTATTACCCAAACGTTGTTTGGCGACTCTCAGCATAGCTTCGGTAAAATCAATGCCTATTACTTCAAAACCTCTCTTTACCATCTGAGCGGCCAATAAACCAGTGCCAACCCCAAGCTCAAGAATCTTTTTTTTACCTTGAAAAATTGTCGCCAAACTCTCAGCAACTCGCTCATGATCATAATATCCAGCCTCCATAATAATATCGTACCATTGACTAATAGATTCAGTATAGACGTTTTTATCAGCAGTTTGCTCTATTCTATTTTTGGGATGGTCTGGATTCATGGATGAAAAATTAATTGGTTGCACCTAACGTATAGGTATGGCGAAGTTGCCAAATAAAATTGTGCCTGAGTGCCATGAACATGTGGACTGTGCCCGACTGAGCGTAGCGAAGGAGTGGACACAGGACGCATGTGAATGGACACGATGGCTCTACCGCAAATAACCTTGGCAATTTGGGAGAAGGGCGGTTCCTCCGCCCTGAACCGCCATACCGTTGTTGTATGCCGTACAAATTTGCTGCCTTTGACGTGTGCGGTCTTCCTGTTTTCATGGCAAATATATTCTGCAAGCATATGATAAAAATAAATTCTCTTTCTGTCTTTGTCTAGAAGCTTTTTACCCTAAAATAAAAAAGGAAGTGTCGCACAATGTTAACGCTACCTATGTTTGCCATGTCTTCAAAAAGGAGGGTGTTGCCTTTGCAAATTTGTATGGCATACAACTAGAGGATATGCGTTGATATTGCATTTACGGGACTATAATATATAGGATATGTGATGTAATGAATATAATCAATAGCCTGTAAGTTGAGAATTCGTATTTCTATTTTATGCCGTATTGTAGAAGTAGCACTGCTATTTTCTGGGTTAGTTATAATACTATGCTAAAATTAACATAAAAATTACTCTGATTTATACATAAACCATAAAAAATCCACTTTTCAATGTTAAATAACAAGATAAAGCATAGTATTTGATATATCCTGATCATAATGGTAGCATAAAAACATTGGACACATTCTTTTCCTTTGAACGTGTCTTTTTTTATGCCAAATTTACTCGATATACTCAAACAACAAACCGCCCTTCAAAATTACAGCCCAAAAACAACCGGAAGCTATACATCTGTAGCAAAACAGCTGTATCGCCACTTTAAAAAACCATTGAACACCCTCACAAACAATGAAATAGCAAACTACTTACACGAAAGAATCAAAAACGGCATGTCGAGCCAAACTGTGCATGTGTATGTTCAAGCTATTCACTTTATCATGTTCCGCATATACAAACGCACCAACTTTAAAAAACTGCACTACCCAAAACGCCCATCCCCTCTTCCAACCATTCTTTCAAGAAACGAAATTCGCAAGCTTATTCAAAGCACCACAAACCCAAAACACAAACTTCTTCTTTCTTTAGCGTATGCTTCAGGGTTGCGCGTGAGTGAAGTAGTGCATCTCAAAGTTCAAGATATTGAATTCCAAACACACACCATTCACGTGCATCAAGGCAAAGGCAACAAAGATCGCATCACGATCTTCTCGGAAAAACTCGACAGCGCGCTACACCAACTCATGCAATTCAAAAAACCAAACGACGCTTTATTTCATAGTGAACGTGGTGGCGGCTTAACAGCAAGAACTGCTCAAGCTATTTTTTATCATTCCCTACAAAAAGCACATATACAAAAACAGGTGACATTTCATTCTCTTCGTCACAGCTTTGCAACACATTTACTTGAAAACGGTATACACATTCGCATCATTCAAGAACTTTTAGGCCACGCAAACATTCGTACTACCGAACGCTACACACGCGTTACACAATCATCCATTCACCGCATCATAAGCCCACTGTAATGAATATTCATCAATAAACGACTTTGCAAATATAAAGTACTACTTTACTATTGTTGACAAAAAATCCATATTTTTGGATTAACCGCTCATGATTTTATCCATCAATTATGGAACAACTCCCTGCTGTAAAAGTTTAGTATAGTATACAATTTATATACTCAAAATGGCGTATAGAGTAGCCGCATTATGAGTCCTCTATAACAATTATTCAACTTGAGCAATAATCACCGTGTAATTTTTTCCATATTTCTTGGCGCACTTTGGACAAGTCGTGTACCACATATACCACTTTGCAATTTTCATTCCCTTCTCTTTCATGTGCTTCTCAAAATCTTTGCACCATTTTCCTGTATCGCTAAACGGCCCTTCATATACTTTGCTATAAAATTTTCCGCTCAAGGTTGTATTGGTTGCGCCAGGAATTTCTGTATCTACTGCTAAATACACATTCATATTCCATTTTGATGTGTGGTCAGAAAGACACAGCCCACCATCAGCCATTTTTGCACTAGATGCTTCAACTTTTCCAATCATGCGTTTCATTGCACCACCAAAATTGAGTGGCATATGCATAAACGTAAACACACGGTCTTGAATAAAATGTTTATTTTTCCATGTGAACTGTTTTTCGTCCCAGCCCTCAGGGTTAAATTTCGGACAGCACTCGTTATTTTGCGTGATGTTTTCCATATATATAAGTTAATACTTTCCTCTAGTATAGCACCAATCGCTGAGTTTGCCCCTCCAAATCCTTTGGCGGTGTTTTTTGATTGATGTTCGAACTTTTTTTGA
>DATDUS010000042.1:0-8135 GCA_035290285.1 Patescibacteria group bacterium | reverse complement strand
TACTATAATAGTATACTATGAGAAACAATTTGTCAAGACACAATATGGACAATAACACTTTTTTGCGATATAATATATACAATTAAATAATAATCTATAACTATATGTTTGATTTTCACCTCGGAGACGGCCTTACCGTTTCCTCTGCAGCGCTATCTTCTCCGCTTGTTGTGCTTGGCAGAGCGGGTCAAGGAAAAAGCGTTTTTTTGTTACAAGTTGCGTTAGAACTCATACAAAACAAACAACACGGCATCCTCTACGACCCATTTGGTGACCTTGCAAAAGATATTCAAACACACCTTCAATCAACAGAAGCAAAGCAGCAAGCCACATTTGTCACACAAGACCAGTTTCTTACATCAATAACAGAGATCAATTCTTTTGTGGTTATTTCTGGAAATTTATTTGAAGATGGCGCCGCATCCACGCGTGTCGCTGCATACAAGGTATTAAAAAAAGCCTATACCCTTCTTTCCCCCACTGATTGGATTATTATTGACGAAGCGTTTGACATGGTGGATGATGAGCTGTTTCAAAGCTACCTTGCAAAAAATGGCGTACCAAAAGCAGTGTTATGCGACCAATCTATCATGACCAAACTTTCAAAAAAACAACGCGATGCATTATTTGAAAACACAAAGCAATGGGTAATATACAAACCACAAAATGTCGATGGCAGAATGATTGAAGAATATCTCAAAAACCCAACAGCAAAACAAATTGCCGCAATGGAACAATATCATTTTTACTGGATCAACAATGGCAAACCCACCTACACTCGCGGCGTGTGGCCAATACAGACCAGATAAACACAAATTACAATTCAAACCATGGAATCGCAGTAATATTCTCTGCAAGTTGTTCTTTCTTCTTGCCCATTGTAATAACATACCCATGCGAAGCCACAGCAGCATAATCGCTCAAAAAATGCTTTAGTCCTTTGAGCTCTGAAGCAACAATAGATGCTGAGCTTTTTATTTCAATTGGAATAATCTTATTCCCCATATCAATAACACAATCTACTTCCGCGCCACCAGAAGTGCGCCAAAAACATACTCGATACTGCTTATTCAATACCCGAATTCGTCGAATAATTTCTAATATCACTGCATGCTCAAATAACACACCCTTTTGTATATTGATCGTATCTGCTTCCAGCGGGAGTCGAGCAAGCGCATTTCGTACGCCGATATCAAAAAAATAATACCGTGGTGAAGCAAGTAATCGCTTACGGGCATTTTTTATATATGGCTCTATACGTTCTACAATTAACGTATCTTCAAGCACTTGATAAAATTCTTTTATAGCAGGAACACTCACTCCCGATTCATTTGATAATTTCGTCAAATTTGGACTTGTACCTGATTCTGCAGCTGCTAATTCTAAGAAGCGAGAAAATGCTCCTATTTTTCGTACAATTGCTTCAGCACGTATTTCTTCTTCTAAATATATTTCAGCATAAGAACGTAAAAAATCACTACGATCATCTTTGGATATATTGACCATCCCTGGCAATGCACCAAAAATGAGAGAATCTTCAAAAGTATACTGTACTGTTGTATTGATATTTTGTAATGACAATTCTTTTATACTATTATTTTTCATCCATCCAAATTCACCCCATACAAGAGGATCCATATACAACCGTTTTATTCTTCCTGGTAATAAATTTGCGCCACTTCGTCGTAATTTTCTTGCTGAAGAACCTGTTAAGATGCAATGCGCTTTCTTTTGATCAATAAGCAACTGAACAGCATCAAACAGATCAGGAATTTTTTGTGCTTCATCAATGAATACAAGTTGGTGGCGTTGAGTAGCATCTACTTGTCGAATAATTTTACCCGGGTCTTTTTCTAACTCAATTCTAAGAGTGGGATCTTGTAGTAAATATTCCATTTTCTCCTGAATTGATTGTAAAAGCATATTTACAAGAGTTGTTTTGCCTACCTGTCTTGGCCCAACAATTAAACAAGATTGCTTTTTTCGAATAGCTTCTTGTAAATTCTTTTTTATATATCTTAATAATGCTTTATTTTTACCTTGCATATTTAAAGTATATATTATATAGAGGTACTTGTCAATATCCATCAAAAAAGCAAAAAGCCCCATTCAGGGCTTTTCAATCTACTAGGGTGGACCCGAGGAGGATCGAACTCCTCACCTCCGCAGTGCAAATGCGGCGCTCTACCAGATGAGCTACGGGCCCGTATGTTTGTTTGCAAAAAATGCAAATCGAATAACACTATATCAAGGATGAAAGACGAAGTCAAGAATATTAAAGATTTTACCACTCATGATAAAAAATGCCAACAGTATAACTAATACCCCAACAATTTTATACAGTGTCCAGGTACCACCTGCACCCAATTTCATTTCAGCCCATTGGCTTCGACCAAATCCTCTAATCATCCATTCTGTCTTCCACACCAAAAAAATTCCGCCAGCTATCATGAATAATCCTACAAAGAATCTTGTCATAGATAGATGCAGTATAGCAAATAATATACCAATAACCAAACATCAGCTTATTCAAAATACAAATTTTGAATGGGTGAGCGTCTGCGGGGGAACTCCATTTTCATGCAATAGCGTAAGCGTGCATTAAAATGGAGCACCCGCAGATGGCTCCCTTCGAGTCGATTGTTGAATCAGGGTGGGCAGAACCCGCAAAAATTATCTACTATTTCTTGGTTTTAAATGCTTTCCATTTGGTAAATGCGGAACAGCCAGCAGTATTACATGCTTTTACACGGAATTGATACCGTGTAGCTGAACTCAACTTTTTTACAGATTTCTTTTTTAACTGCACATGAGTATACTTCTTCCATTTTTTTTGTTTTTTGATTTTATACTTGCGAAGTTGCACGTTATATTTTGTCACTGTTGTATCACCCTTTGGCTTTTTCCATGTTAATAGAGCAGATGTTTTTGTAACTTTTTTTGCTTTAAGTGATCGAGGTTTTGTGGGTTTTGTAATAAACGTCAATTCTCCTTGTTCTGTAACGGTGGAAATAGCAAAACGAGAAAGGTGTGTTGTTTGTAAGACCATTGAGTTATTATTCACAGTTCCCACAACACCGTCTGTTAAAAAAAGATTCAATTCTTCTTGTATAAACGTGGGTGTTAATTCTTTTGCATCTACACCTGAATACAACAGTGCGTCATCGATAGGTAAGGTAATCTGTGCCGGTCGTTCAAGTTGAGATACTGCCATTCCATCTCCGTCCCAAATACTGACATCATACGAAAGTCCAACCTGCGCAAAACCACCGCTTCCAACCTCAATATTGGGAATTGGTGCAAGTTGAACAGTGACTTGCCCATCAAACCCAGCGCTATAGGGAGCAAAAAATACTTGAGCCCCAGCATCGTTACTCACGATACATGATTCTGTAACATCACATACTTTCTGTGCTGCAGCAGGCACAGACACACCAGTACTTTGCAAATTTGTAAAATTCAATGTCTCTTTTGTTTCATCTACAATCAGCTGAATAACTTGTACTGCTAATTCATCAGCGGCATTCACTCCAGACACGACCGCTTCCCATGTACCAACAGTGAGCCCAATTGAATATGCCCCATCAGTAACAGTCGCTTCTTTTCTACCACCTTCCTGCGAATAGAAAATAATTTGTGCAGAATGAAGATTTTCATCCACTGTTCCGGAAATGGTCGAATCAGCTGAGCGAAATTGTAATTCCCCTAAATCAACAGAAACGCCATCAACGCTAAATTCAGTTATTTCTGGAGCAATATCATTTCCACCGTTTGGGTTGTCGCCAATATAGCCGGTAAATGTTCCGTTTGGAATAGGTTGATTAAATTCCCCTGCTGCATTTGTTTTTGTGACAAGAGAAATAATATTCTCTGGATCAACTGTTGTGCCCAATGCTGCAGCTTGTGCTTCAAGTGCTGGCAAATTCGTAAAGGCAATACGTGCTTCTGGTACCAGTTCGCCCTGAGCATCTAACACTGTTCCAGTGACTACTTGATTATTACTTGTCATCACTACTGCAACCTCAATATCTGTCACAGATTCACCAGCAATAACAGGCACTTGTTCATCTCCAACTAATGCACTTAACGCCAATGAACTGCTATCAGAAATTTTTGTTACGAGTTTCCATGTTCCAGAGCCAACAGATAGTGAAAATGTTCCATCATGTTCAATGTTTGCTTCTTCAACAGAGCCATTATCAAGTTGAAGTGCCACAATGACTGCGTTATCACCCAACTCTTCGGAAGTTAACTGTGCGCCTGTTTCACTATTAACCACACGCCCTTCAATGGTGCCTTCGTTTGTTTGTACAGTGATAGTATAGTTTGTTGTATCAGCAGTTGTTGTTACTTTTACAGCATCTTCCATAAAGACGGTTGCTCCTTTTTGAGTAACGAGCGACAACTCTACAGTAGAGCCTACTGTACCATACAGTGTAAGTGAATACGTACCGTCTGATTCTACCGGAGCTGAAAATGAGCGATCTGCCAGAGTACCCACAACTGCTCCGGCAATATGCTCAACTGGTGTACCTTGAGTATTCACGATCGAACCTTGAATCACCATATTAGCTCGTCGCGCGACAATATCAAGATCGCTCACCACTTGCTGTGCTGAAACACTTGCAAATGCTGTAGAGGTAGAGATGTATTGATCACTATCAATATCAATACTATATGACCCAACAGCAACACGATCGATTAAAAAATAACCATTTTCATTGGTGGTTGCTTGGAATGTTCGTCCATTATCAAGATTTGTGGCAATAATCGGAATATTGTCCGCGCTGGTTGTAATGAGTTTTGCTGATGTTTGAGAAATATCTGTTAATGTAACAGTGCCTGAAAGGGTTGCAGAATTTGCTTCTGCTTGAAAGGTGCCCCAATCATAGGTTCCTGGTTCTTCACCAACAACGAATGTCACCGATGGATCATAACTTTGATCGGCTAATTGTTGATGATATGCATTCACTTTATAAATACCCGGTAATAAGTACAGTTGGGCTATACCCGTCTCACCATTCACTTTTGCGTGTGTATTCACTACCCCGAACTCTGTATACCCTTCAAATGATATATCACCGTTAAAACTATTTTGCGTTAAAGAATTACCCTCCGAATCCAGCGGTTGAATCTGCACCAATTGTTGAGATGACACAACCGTAAATGCTACATTCACTGTTTCTTCGGTCTCATCAAGTGAAAATTCCACTTCTGCTGCCGGACTAATCGGAACCCATGGATACCGTTCGGGATTTTGTTCACTTAAATTTCTATTTGCACTCACTGCCCAAGTTCCTCCTGTTACATATATTGTTCCCTCACCGTTTGTAATATTCCCACCTTCCTGAGATTGAATTTCTGCCTGTATAGGTACAGCAATAATGTCTGCATTTTCTACTGGAGTACCATCAATGGTGGTGACGGTCGCGTGAATTGCTTTCGTAGCTGCAATCATTTGAAGCTCTGCTGTTACGGGCGCATCTCCTTTGGAATAATTAAAATGATAGCTACCATTGGCACTCTCTATATAGCCAGTTGGCGCAACAAACTCAATAGTCAATGATTCACCATCAGCGATATCTTCATCCAATTGTAATTCAAACTCACCACTTTCATCAGTGACATCACTCGAACTGATACTACCATTCCCATTATGAATAGAAACAGTAACACCCATTGCCGGATCGCCATGAGAATCCGTAAGGGTTCCGGTTGCCACTGTGACTACTGCTGCATACGCAGTACCAACACTGAACATATACGCACCAAATAAACAAACCAAAAAGAGCACGTAGCGTATCACCCACGTTACGCGATAACATGAATGTATTATTCCTCCGTTCATACATTTAAATTAATATTTAATCTGTCTATGAATGATTATACCAGATAATTCTATTTTTTTAATAGCGCTGTATCTCACATGCAGCTGTTACGCATTACACCGTTCTGTATTGAATAAAATGGACTGAATATCGTGTTTCTTTTTTTCAATATCTTGCGCCAATTTCACCATACTATACGCACGTACACGATTGTGCTCTTTACGCGAACTATAGCGCAATTCATCCCATCCAAAATAGTAATCATCTACAATATCTTTTGCAAACCGGGAAGCAAGTTCTAACGTAATCATACGCGTTGCATCATACACGTGCGCAATTTCTTTTTGTGAAAGCGGCATCACGGATAAATACCGCTTCATTGCTTGTTCAAAAATATCTAATGAAAATGAATTTTCTGGATGATCTTCCTCTTTGCCACACCATGAACGAAGAGCATCTCCCACATCCACAAGCGGTGTATGGTACATAGAAGTATCAAGATCAATCATACATACCCCTTTTCCATCTTGAAAAATAAAATTAGAAATTTTCGGGTCACCATGAACAACAGAGCGCGGTAATTCTTCTGGCAGAATTACTTTCGGAAATTCAGAAAAAATATATTCATATGCTTCTTTATGTGATGCATCCTGTTCTTGTGTTACAAGCTGATCATAAATAGAAGAAAAATCTGTATAGATTTTTTCAGTTTGATGAAGCCGAAGAGGATTTTTTAATGTACTTGGGTCAAACTGTCGCAATCCTTTCTGAAATTCTCCAAGCAGCTGACCAGCTTCATAGGCAAGTCTTGGATGAGAAACCACGTGTATCGTTTCTCCAGGAACAGCAACCATCAGTTTCCATAAATACTCTTCTGTATCTTCATAACACCACTCTCCATCATTCGTTTGAATAAGGACCAGGGTTGGAATACCCTGTTGCGCCAAGTAAGTTGTCACTTTTGCCATATCTTCAACCGTATCTTTCGTAAAAATCTTCGCCATACGTTGAATAATAAAATTCCCTTTTTCTGTCTCAATAAGATAATTACGATTAATAAGGCTTAATGGAATAGGAGTGATGCGACGAACAGCTTTCAATGAAAAATGTGGCAGAACCTCATGTAAAATATGTTGTGTCATAGCGAGTATGCAAATGTATATACTACTAACCACTCTCTTTTCTGGTGGTCGCTGTGGGATTCGAACCTACGACCCCTTCGGTGTAAACGAAGTGCTCTAACCAACTGAGCTAAGCGACCAAATACATACAATATTCAGCTTCATTACTGTAACAAAAGAGTATTGCATTGTCTAGAGTAAGATATGGTGTGTCACATATGGTGCCCAAGGGGGGACTTGAACCCCCACGACCGAAGCCACATGCACCTCAAGCATGCGTGTTTACCAAATTACACCACCTGGGCAAAGTGGGATCCAATACATACGAACCCCAAAAGTAATTATTTCTTTACAAATGTTTCTTTTAAACGTTTTCTATACTGTGCAAGATAGGTTAATTTTGATCGACGTACTTTCGCCTTCTTTACGACTTCAATCTTTGCAATAATGGGAGATGCAAGTGGATAAATTCTTTCTACCAAAATACCAAATGAATTTTTTTGAACAGTCATCGTTTTCGTGTTGGCAGTTTTCCCACGCAGTGCAGTAATAATTCCTTGAAACACCTGAATACGTTCTTTTTCACCTTCCTTAATTTTTTGGTGTACGCGAACAGTCATGCCTGTCCGAAGCGTTGCAGGAGTAGCAGTTGTCACTTGTTCTTCTTTTTGTGTGGCTGAATTCTTTGCTGCCTCTGTTGATGAAGTATTTGCTTGTTGCGCAGGTTGCGCGGATGTTGTTTCTGATTTTTTGTCTGTGTCTGCCATAAAACTAAATAATTATTTACAAAACGCTCACTTTTTTTAAAGCTTCAATAGTATACGAAAATACCCGTATTTCGTCAAGCTTCTATAAAAGAGGTAAAAAGCTCTGGTATGGGTGCTTCAAAAGTCATCAATTTTCGAGTTTTTGGATGAATAATGGTTAACCGATATGCATGCAAAAATAATCGATCATATCTTTTTTTTGCATATCGCTTTGATGTATACAGACTATCGCCAACAATCGGGTGATCAATGGCCGCAAGATGAGCACGAATTTGATGTGTGCGCCCCGTTTCAATATGTACGCTTAATTCTGCATACCGTTCTGTAGAACGAAGCACGCTATATATCGTTTTTGCTGCTCGCCCTTCTGCTGTTTCTGGCCGTGCAGCCATTTTACCATCCTGTGTTGTTGAGCGAGC
>DATDUS010000041.1:0-6100 GCA_035290285.1 Patescibacteria group bacterium | reverse complement strand
TCTAGGGACATTTTGTTGATATTTTGTGCGAAAATGCTGAACACTGACGAGGCATAGCCATGCTATGTCGAGGAAGTGTGAAGTATTTGCAGCCAAAAGAGCACAAAATGGAGCCAGGAGAATAGATAGTGGATAGGCTCTTACTCTATCGAGTTTGATGTTTTCGGAATAAATAAGCAGCAAAGGGAATGGCGACAATAATGATTCCGATACACCAAATGCTTGCTATCCACCCATGATTGTTCATGGGTGTACCAACCATTAATGCTCGCATGGATTCGATGACATGCGTGATGGGCTGATTCTCGGCAAATACACGCAAAACAGTAGGCATGCCTGATGTTGGAACAAACGCACTACTTGCAAACGTTAATGGAAATATCAGCAAAAATCCAAGCCATTGTACTGATTCCACGGTGCGTGCAATGAGTCCCAAAATAGCAGCAATCCAAGACAGAGCAAACGTGAACAAAAGCAGCAAACCTAAAATGATAATCCACTCCCTAAACGTAGCGGTCGGGCGAAACCCAACTAATAATCCAACCAAAATCATCACAAAAGAAGAAATAGTATTACGCACTAAATCTGCAACTACGTGACCAGTCATGACTGCAGAGCTAATAGTTGGTAGTGATTTTAAGCGTTCAATAATGCCTCGCTGCAAATCTTGTGCCACACTCATGGAAGTAGTAAGAGCTCCAAACGCAGCGGTTTGTATCAAAATACCGGCAACAAGATAATTGACATACGTTGTACCCTCGGTTTGAATTGCACCACCAAATACATAACGAAACAGTAACATAAACATAATAGGTTGAATGACTAACCCCATGAGCTGATCTGTATTCTTAAAAATATGCTTTAAACTGCGCAGTATTAAAACCCACGTATCAACAATAATCCAATACAATTTTGAGTGCTGTTGCGGATTGATGGTATGAGTTTGATGTTGTGTGGCGGTTTGAGAATTCATCATTTTGATTTATTTTGTACGTTGTCAGCTAACTCTCTATCTCCTGTTAATCTGAGAAACACATCGTCCAATGTGGGCTTATGGAGAGATAAACTATCAATTTCAATGTGTGCCTGTTCCATTCGGTCAAGTACTTGTTTTACTTCACTGACATTTTTCTTTATAGCAATGCTCATGGTACGCTCAACTGCATTAATCTGCATGTCCGGAACGTTCATTGCTTTTACAGACAAGTCAAAATGACTTTCCTTCGCAACGACTAACACGAGACGCTCCTCTCCTACCTGACTTTTTAAATCAGCAGCCGTACCTTCAGCAATCACTTGTCCACGATCAATCACAGCAATCCTATCAGCAAGCTTATCTGCTTCTTCAAGATATTGAGTGGTTAATAAAATTGTTGCATTATTTGCCCGTAGTTGTTGAATAATATCCCACATCGCTAAACGGCTACGTGGATCGAGTCCTGTAGTTGGCTCATCTAAAAAAACAATCGGTGGAGTTGCAACTAAACTGGCCGCTAAATCTAAACGGCGCCGCATACCACCTGAATAGGTTTTTGCTGAACGCGCAGCGGCATCGACTAAATCAAACTGTTGCAACAATTCTTGGGCTCGGCGTTTACTGTCTGCTTTACTTAAATGATACAGCCTGCCCATCATTTCTAAATTCTCTTGCCCCGTGAGATATTCATCAACAGCAGCATACTGGCCGGTTAAGCCAATACTGCCTCGCACTTCATCAGCTTGCTCCACCACATCATACCCATTCACTGTAACTTCGCCATCATCTGGGATGATTAACGTGCTTAATATACGCACAGTTGTTGTTTTGCCAGCGCCATTTGGCCCAAGCAGTGCAAGTATTGTGCCTTGCTCTACATTTAAATTAATACCTTCTAATACTTTCAACTTTCCAAAAGATTTGGTTAACCCACGAATAGTGATAGTGTTATTATTCATTTTTTTATTATATCGAAGAATGCAAAAAAAACCAGCGTAAATTTGCATGAGCCTTTACTAAATAATGAACAAAATTTATGCTTCTTGTTTGCCAAATTGGAGTAATTTTTTTGGAAACACCACACAAAAAGCTGTGCTGACGGCAATGATAAATAAGGATGCGCCAACAATCCACACTGGTTTATCAAGAATATTGCCATACACAAACAACGGAATACCCATAATAAACGCAATCAGCACGCCCCAAAATACACCGCGAGCACTCAACCGATTCCAATATAAACTCAGCACTGTTGGTACAACCACACATGCGGCAACCGTATTAAAAATCCACCACAAATGTTTTAATCCAAACCCGGGAATATAATGAGCAGCTATTGCAACCATAAAACCGCACATCATGATAAGCGCCATCGCTTTTCGTGAATGATACACACCTCTGGTATCCAATTGTTTCCCCAGTTGTTCTTCTTCGGGCGTGAGTAAACGATCTTCATCTATTTTTTGCAAAATTCTTTTTTCCGTATCAGTATATTTCACCACATCGGTAACATATAATGAACTTGCTGCCATAACGCTGGAATCAAGCGTTGAGTACAAAGCGCTCAATAGCATAATGACAAATAAAGCCATTGCACCTGTTGGAAGCAAGGCACTTACCGTTGCAACACCAATCAGGGAAACATCTGCTCCGGCAGGAAGAATAACACCAATGTTTGAATTGGCAGCCAAAAAACCTAAAGCAGACAATGCAAGAGGTACGATACCAAACATCATAGCGCCAAATATAAATGAAGGAACAAGATTTTTTTTCTGAATGGCAAATGTTCTTTGCCAATATTGCTGATCGGAAATCGCACCGGAAATTAAACCAATGGCTGTGACAATACCGAATGAAAATGCAACTGAAGGGTCAAAAATATTGGTAAATTGGCCGCTCACACCACCAAAACCAGCGCTCACTGCGCCAAAACCACCGGCTGAATGAATTGCCCACGGTACCACAACCGCAACACCAATAATGACTAAAATAAATTGGATGAAGTCTGTCACAATAGAAGATTCCAAGCCGGAAATAAAAGAGTAAACCAACACAGTTGCGGCCATAATAACCATGGCGTATATCAGTGGTATGCCGGTTAATAACGAAACCAAACTTCCACCGGCAAACAACTGCACAGTGACTGCCATCAGTTGATAAAAAAAGTAGGGAAACAAATACAGGTTGTGTACTCGTTCACTCTGCAATCGATATCGAATCCATTGCGGAAGCGTATAGCCATACGGAAGTTTTTCACGAATTTTTGGCGCCAAAAATATAAACAACAGCAGTGCAATAATATTTGGGAAAGTAAACCAGAAAATGCCGGCAAGCCCTTTTTGATACGCCATTTGCACAGAAACAAATAGTGCAGGAGCCCATATCCATGAAGCCGCGATGCTCACAGCTCCCAGCCACCACCGCACATTGCGTCCTGCCACTAAAAATCCTTGAATGCTTTTATATTTTTTTGATCTGGCGAAAAAATAGGTGATGCCAATCATAAACGCGCCATACAAACCCAAAAGCAAATACCCTTGTGTTTGAGTAAGAGAAAGTAAGTGTGTCATAGGATAGATAACTTAATGACTTGATTAACTGAGCAATATGCTATATGATAAATAGCGAGTGGCAAATACCACCACAGCTGTGTAGAACAAAAAATACGAATATGAGCACAATTATATGTACTTAGAACTATTTCAAAATCTTGGATTATCCAAAAACGAGGCGGAAATATATGAAAAATTACTCGAATTAGGTGAGGCTTCGGTGAGTACCATTTCTGCCGAAACAAACATTAACCGCCGCAATATTTATGATGTGTTGAATCGAATGATGGAAAAAGGCTTAGTATTCCCTATTGTACAAAAGGGTGATAGCTCATATAAACCGGTTGACCCGAATAAACTAATGGAACTGCTCAAAGAAAAAGAATCGCAATTACAAAAAGATCTTCCTGCCTTACAACAACTCTATCACACTACTCCAAAAGAAGATGAAGTGTATATTTACAGAGGGCCAGAAGGATGGAAAAATTATATGCGCGACATGATACGCATTGGTGAGAGCGCGTATTTTATTGGCGCAAAAGGTGCATGGCTCGATGAACGTGTAAAACATTTTTACCCGCAATTTTACAAAGAAGCGCAAAGAAAAAAAATTCGGTTCTACCACTTATTTGATTGGGAAGTACGCAGTCAATTTCCGGAAATTTTACAATATGTAAAAAGAGATTATAAATTTTTACCAAAAGGCTACTCTGCTCCAGGCGGCGCCATTGATATATTTGGCGACCACGTGAATATTATTTCCAATATGCGCCTTGGCGGGTTTGAAGAAGAAGATTTTTCGTTTACAGTGATTGTAAACCAACAAATTGCCGACTCTTTCCGCGTGTGGTTTCACTATATGTGGGATTTTTGTCCAAATATAAAATTATAGGTGCACTGAAAGCAGTCTCTTTGATATATACGCATTCAAATCAATCTTTTTCCCCATCGCACAAGCAATTTTTCGCTTTGGCCTTTTGGATAGGAAAAGGTATCATGAGAATGATGAGTAAACTATATTCCTATCCTAATAAGTATGAAAACAATTTTAATATTTCAAGATCAAGTAATACAATTATGACCAATCTAAAAGAAATAACAACGATTCACCTTTTGGTTCATCCAGGCTATATACATAAAAAAATATATGTTGAAGGCAAATATCCTGAATATCATATTCCTTTACCTACTTTAGAACATTTAGCTGAATGTTATGTAAAAAAAGCGGCAACTCTTCCTGCTGATGCAATAATGATTTTATTTGCACCTACTAAAGACCAAAATTTTGCGAAAGAAATGCGTTCTCAAGAGATATTGTATACAAAAATTATTAGAGAAATTAAGCAAGTCCTCGGTAACCGTCTTATTACACTGGTCGATGACACAGCCAATTTTGATAAAAGTGGAGTATGGTCTGAAAATAAAGAAAAATTATGGAAACGAATACAGAACATTGTTCAAGCTCGAGGATTCTATTTCAGTAAAGATGTCACTGCTTCTGCTTATGGAGAAGCGATGAATTGCTGTGTGAATGACATTGCTTCCAACTTACATGAAGCTGGAAATTTCACTCAGCCAATCACGATTGATGCGGGTATAACAGATTATATTATTGAAGAACATACGTATCATTGCGTTTACGATGGCATTGATGAAAAAAGACGTGGAGAAGGAAATGAAATACATTTAACTCCAGGTAGAACAAAAGTAAAATTCAAATAGCATGAACTATGGCTGTTTTTTAACGAAATCCGTGAATAGAAATTTTTTATATACTTCACGTTGAACCAACACAAAGTAACTGGTTATAATAGCATAAAAGAACTTCTTAAAAAAAATATGCATATGAAAACAGTATCCACTAAACAACGTGAAAAACTTCTCCGAGTACTTAAAGCTCGTTTTGAAAAAAATATGAACCGCCACGAGGATCTTGAATGGATCAACGTACAAAACAAGCTTCTGGCAAATACGAAAAAACTGTTGTCACTCAACAAAATGGAAGAAACCGGCGGTGAGCCAGATGTTGTAGGTTACGATAAAAAAACAAAAGAATACATTTTTTATGATTGCTCAGAGGAAAGCCCCAAAGGGCGCAGAAGTTTGTGTTACGACCGTGAAGCGTTAGAGTCAAGAAAAACACATCAACCAAAAAATAACGCTATTGATATGGCAGCCGCCATGAACATTGAACTGTTAACAGAAGAACAATATCGAGCATTGCAAAAACTAGGAGCATTCGATACGAAAACATCAAGCTGGGTAAAAACACCTTCTGATATTAAAAAACTTGGCGGCGCTCTCTTTTGTGATCGTCGCTATGACCATGTTTTTGTATATCACAATGGAGCGGAATCCTACTATGCAGCCAGAGGCTTCCGCGGCGAACTTCGAGTGTAAATGATGCACCATTTTAACTCAACTGTATCTTAGAGCCTATCCACTATCTATTCTCCTGGCTCCATTTTGTGCTCTTTTGGCTGCAAATACTTCACACTTCCTCGACATAGCATGGCTATGCCTCGTCAGTGTTCAGCATTTTCGCACAAAATATCAACAAAATGTCCCTAGA
>DATDUS010000040.1:0-11318 GCA_035290285.1 Patescibacteria group bacterium | reverse complement strand
ATTTTTCCTACTAAATCCAAGCCTGGCTTCAAACTTTTTTCGCCGGGTTTCCAACTTGCTGGGCAAACTTCCCCACCATGATCACGTACAAACTGTGCAGCCTGAACTTTACGTAAGAGTTCTGTGCCGCTTCTTCCAATGCTGTTGTCGTGCACTTCATAGGCTTTCAGTACTCCGTCTGGATCAATGACAAAACTTCCACGCAATGCAAGCCCCTCATGAGGAATAAGCACTCCAAATGCTTTGGAGAGTTCATGCGTTGGGTCAGCAAGCATGGGGAATTGAATAGTTTTAATTGCCTCAGATTCATCATGCCATGCTTTATGTACAAACGCAGTATCTGTGCTGATGCTTATTACCTCGGCATTCAATTTTTGAAATGCTGAATACGTTTCTTCCATTTCCCGTAATTCTGTTGGGCAAACGAATGTAAAATCTGCAGGGTAAAAAAATAGAATGAGCCATGTTCCAATATAATCGCTTAAGCGTATTTTTTTTATTTGTTCTTGATGGAATGCCTCAAATTCTTTATTGGCAATATCTCCTTCTACAGTCGAAATATGTTGTCCGATAGAAATCATAAAATAGATAGTTATTATAATGTACATCTCTACTATACGGTGGAAAAAAAAAGAAGTCTATGCCAATTTGTACAAAAAGAAAGGAAAAAAATGCTTAATTATGCATGAGCTGTAGATTTTTTCCTGATTTTTTGCGCGTGAACGGGCAAATGTCATTAAGTGGACAATCACTGCATTGCGACCGTGGTTTACAAATAGCACGGCCATGCATAATAAAAAATTCATTGACATCAAGGTAGTCAGGAGATTTATAAAGCTTTTGCAGATCGGCCTTGATCTTCTCTGGATTGTGATGCTGTGTAAAACCCAACCGTGGAGCAATACGCCTCACATGTGTATCCACTGCAATTCCCGTCGACTGCCCAAATGCTTTTGCAGTCATTAAATGTGCTGTTTTATATGCTACTCCAGGAAGTTGTATCAATTCAGACACTGTTTTTGGAACTGTTCCATGAAATTGTTTTATGAGCATTTTTCCGATACCTTTCAAATATCGCGATTTCGATTTATAAAAAGTGATTGAATAAATTTCTGTTTGTAGCGTGCGCAAAGATGCATTGGCATAGTCTGCGGATGTTTTGTATTTCCGAAATAATTTTTTTGTCACAATATTCACTCGTTTGTCTGTACACTGTGCCGAAAGAACCGTGGCAATAAGTAATTCAAGTGGGTTTGACCATTGGACAAAGGTATCTGCCTGGCGTTTATAAATTTTTCTCAAACGTCGAAGCACCTCTTGTGCCCGTTCGTGTTTCTTCATATCTTCTGTTATACCATTCCACGACTTCTTCTGGCAAAAATGCAATAAATGCCCTTAATATATAAACTCGTTCAAATTGCTTGTGGAAACATTATACTGTGCGACAGTTTCTCTCCTCCACGAGTAATAATCTCTATTATTCTAAAGCTTTCAATAATTCTTTATTAAAATAGATAGTGTATTTTTTTATTTTGAATCTATGCAAAATGCCTTTTTTTTCTAAAAAAATGAAGTAATCCGCGACAGTCTTGCGATTCATCTTCACTGCTTCACTCGCATGCTTTTGATTATAAAATGGATTTGATATTAAATATTCAATCATGGGGTAGAGTGATGATCGCCTTGCTTCTGTGCTTAACACTTTTTTTAAATCAGCTTCAATATTTTTTAATCGTAATAATTTACTTATAGTATCAAGAGCCTGGATCTCTACTGCATGCAATAAAAAGAGAATAAAATTTTTCCAAATATTCTTTTCTGTAATCTCGCGTAATAATTGATAATAGTCTTGTCGGTGTTGGTTAATATATCCACTCATAAATAAAACCGGAAAATCAATATATTTTTGCAACACAAGATACAATACCATTAAAATACGTCCCGTACGACCATTCCCATCATAAAATGGATGAATTGCTTCAAATTGATAATGTAATAACGCCATGCGAATTAATGGATCTGGATCGAGGCTATCCTGTTCATTATAATAGTATTCATAATTTTTCAGCAGATCTCGTAATAGCTGTTCCCCTTCAGGTGGAGTATAAATAACTTCTCCTGTCACACTATTTTTAATAGCCGTACCAGATAACTTACGAATTCCCGCTTTAGAGGGTTCGATGGTTCGTTGTATTTCAAAATATGAATTGGTGTTTAAAAATTTCTGGCGTTTTAACAGCTCAAACCCAGCCATCAAAGCCTCTGTATAATGGACTGTTTCCTTCTGTTCTTTAGTCATTTCAATTTCAGGTAAAATTTTTGCTTGAAATACTTCAGCTACTGTTGTATTAATATTTTCAATTTGAGAGCTTGCAACAGCTTCACGGACAGTTAACGGTTTAATAAATAAGTATGGATTCGGTAATGATAACAAAGAAGCATTGAATTCCGCTAAACGTCGATTCGCCTTATTGGTAGCTTTTAAAATATCAATATCATCCAAATTAATCTTTGGCGGCAATAGCGGCAATTGATTAAATGGAACATTGGGTTGGAATTTATTCATGTCCTTTATTATATATTATTTGAACATGAATGTCAAATCATATCCGCCTACTATACATGATGATTATTACCCAATTAACTTATATTTATTTCTTTTGTAAAAAACCAGGCCTTGAGACTAACTATGCCGAATTTATTTTCATACTGTATAATTTTTTATCATAATTTATTTTAATAACTTTATAAAGTTTGCATTTCTTTATAAAGTTTTGTATTATACTATGTATGACTACTCAACAAAAAATCGAAAAATTACTAAAAATCACTCAGAAAACACAAACAGAGCTCGCCCAAATGCTACAAGTCAGTTTTGTCACACTCAATAGTTGGGTGAATGGCAAAAGTACTCCACATAAAAAAGCACAAGAACGCATCAATCTTCTCTATCAAGAATACACGGGTGTTTCCGAAATCACAGATTCTGAACTTTCTCAAAAAAAACAACAAATGAAAGAATATCAAAAACGGTTCCCTAACCCATTACGATATATCATTCAACACCAAGATGTGTATGATACATTTGTTTTGGAATTAACCTATCACACCAATAGCATTGAAGGAAGCACCTTTACTGAACCAGAAGTACGGGCGGTTATTTTTGACGGAGTGACTATTCCTCATAAAACCGTTGTTGAACATCAAGAAGCAAAAAATCACCAAGCAGCACTCGGCAACCTCATAAAGTGGTTAACCGAACACAAACACTCCAAAGAAATCACAGAAGAATGGATAAAAAAACTTCATTTTATTCTTATGAATGGAATTCGAACAGACGCAGGATTGTATCGACGCCATGGTGTGCGTATTGTTGGCTCAAATGTCCCAACAGCCAATTATTTAAAAATAATTGATCGAATGCAAGAGTTTGTACATGATATACAAGCACTCTCTGAGAACAACATCGTTACATCTATGGCAAAACTACATGCCCAATTTGAACAAATTCATCCCTTTTCTGATGGAAACGGACGTGTGGGAAGATTACTCCTGCATACTCTTGCGCTACAACATGGATTACCGCCAGTACTCATTAAGCAAGAAAAAAAACAAGCATATTATACCTACTTACAAAAAGCTCAACTTGAAGGACAAACTATTTTTTTAGAATCATTTATGTATGATTCGCTGCTTGAATCATATAAATTATTACAAAAAGATTAATTTTGGTAGTTCAAACCTTCACCGTGGGTATACAAAAAAGCCCTATAAAATAGGGCTCTTTTTTACCTGAGCGGGTAACGGGAATTGAACCCGTCTCTCTGCCTTGGCAAGGCAATATAATACCGCTATACGATACCCGCGAAACGCACTCTGTCAAAATAGCTTATACAGTATAGCAAATGAGCAAATGAATTCAACAGTGAAACTGCTGGAGGTGTGGATGGGAGTCGAACCCACATATAGCCGCTCTGCAGGCGGCTGCATAACCATTTTGCTACCACACCATACGTATCATATACGCCCACGTACTATAGCAAAAAAAGAAAGCACATTCAATAGAAGAAGCTTTTTCTAGCTCATGTTCTCTTTACCCCTCACGAATTGTTCAAATTGCTCCTTTGCTTCTAGAATCATTTGTTCCTGTGCACGACGACTCATGGAAGCAATATGCGGGGTAAGAATAATATTGTCGAGTTCAAAAAATTTCGGATTCACCTGCGGTTCTCCAACAAATACATCTAATGCTGCAGAAATTCTTTTGGCTTCAAGTGCCTGAATTAAGGCTTCTTCATTCACCACCCCACCCCGAGCACAATTAACAAGCATTGAGCCTTCTTTCATCATAAAAAACTCCTTCTGTGAAAATAAATTTTGCGTCTCTGCCAATAATGGCACATGCAACGTAATAATATCGGACTCTTTCACCAGTTTTTCAAACGGCACAAAAGAAAAACCACCATCATTCATCCCGGCAGCCTGTTCTGCAATTACATCAAACACCAAAAAAGATGATCCAAAGCCCTTTAATTTTTGATACACGAGTTTACCAATTCTGCCAAACCCCACAATACCAACCGTTACATCACACAACTCTTGTGTTAAAAAACGTCCACGGTTCCATCCGCCGACTCGCATATCAGAATCAGCAAACGAAATGCGCCGCAATAAAGAAAGAATCATGGCTACAGCATGCTCTGCCGTTGAATTACAATTTGCGGTCGGTGCATTAAACACTTGAATGTGATGTTCTTTGCAATAGAAAAGATCAACATTATCAGTTCCACTACAACAATTGACAATATATTGTACATGCGGATATTGCTGCAGCATCTGCGCATCCACCTTATTATATGCCCCACTTACTATTACCTCCGGATCAGTACTATGCTCATACTCTGAAAAATATTTCAACACCTCCTTATTCTGATGAATCACTTGAATTTTCATACAAAAAATAATCAATACTTAACGAAACTGTATTATAGATTATAGCAAAATTTTATGGAAGAGAAAGCCAACGCTATTGTAACCACCATGCATTCTCCAATACTTCAATACGCACTGAAGAAATGGTTTTTGCATCATGTCCTGGAGCATGATCTGTCCATACATCGACTAACCCGCATCCAAAACGGCGGCTATGCCTATCTAATACGGTAAATGTTTGATCTCCATAGATATCAGGAATGCGAATTTTTGTACCAATGGGCAAACAATTTGCCGCAACCGTACCCCAATGAACGCGAGCACCAGACGCCGTGATCCATGGATTCCCATCTGTTTGCGCCACTTTGGATTCATAATACGTCATTCGTGCATGATATGTTTTAATGACGCGTGGCTCGGCTTTGTCAATTGTCGGCAATGCATTGCTGGTAGTTGTATTTGGAGCTTCTGAAAAGATAGTATGAATAGGACCAATAATCGCAAGTGGATTCTTTGAATAATCTGAATCAGAAAGCGTGGGAGCAGGAAATGTAAAAAATAAAACCATAGACAAAGCAGAAACAACAGAAACAACGGTGATATTCTTGCGTACACTGCTGGTAACATTATTGATAAGTTGCCTTATCTTATTATAGACCTCTAATAAAAAGAGGAAGTCATTTCGATTTGGCATATGGATATGATTGATTTAAAAAACTTCACCTGATTGTGTGAAGTCGAAAGCTACCTTACCGTATGAGAACATAAAGTCAATCCGTACCTGTGAATTACTTGTGGAAGAAAAAAAGAGTAGTGAGTACAAAAAGTATACAGAATAACCTAAAAATACTATATTTCAAGTGTTTTTTAACAAAACTGAATGTACCTTTTTTCTGAATACATTATTTATGAATCTTTTCTTCACCATGCCTCAACTGTTATTATTGCTTACCTTTCGATTTTTTAATGACTATGATACGGTGAAGGCACATATGAAAATGAAAAAGGCTACTATAACCACTATTACTTTATTTGGGATCATTTTACTCGGACTCATCGGTACTTTTGCAACACGAATTTATGATAGCTCTACCTCTGATACCTCTGTTCCTCCACAAATCACCTCTACAAACAGTGAACAGAGTCCTGAAATGCAAAACACAAACGCGCTTATGCAAAATCAAGAAATACAGCCAACACCATCAAAAAAAACTCCAGAACCTTCCCCTCTCCCTATTTCCGTTATCCATGATATTCCATTTACCTCCCAAGCACCGTATGGAAATTGGGAACAACCATATCAAGACGCTTGCGAAGAAGCTTCCCTTTTAATGTATCATGCTGCACTCACCAATATGACCCTTTCTACAAAAACAGCGGATAAAGAAATTTTGCGCCTTGTTGATTATGAAGAGTCTATTGGTTATTCCCATGATGTGAATGATGAACAACTGGTACGAGTAGCAAAAGACGTTTATGCCTATGAAAACCTTACCATAGATGAAGTAGATTCAGTAGAAGAACTCAAACAATATTTAGCAGATAATAATGTCATTATTGCTCCGCTTGCTGGCCAAATGCTTGGCAACCCCTATTACACTCCACCTGGGCCAGACTATCACATGCTGGTCATTATAGGGTATGATGAAAAAACAAAAGAATTTATCACCAATGATCCCGGCACAAAGCATGGCGAGGGATATCGATATTCGTATATTACCCTTTTTAATAGCATTCATGCCTGGACTGGTTCTAAAGCAACCATTCGACAAGGATCACGCTCTGTCATTATTGCACCAATGCCACAATAGTTTTCATTTGAATAATAACAACACATAACGTATGTCTCCTGAACAGATTACAAAATTTACCCAGCAATATAAACAGCCAGCATTTCGAGTGCAACAAGCCATTGAAGCATTTTGTGTACATGGAGCATCCAGTTTTCAGGATATTACTCCTTGGCCCAAAGCATTACGTGAAGCTGCAGAAAAAGAATTACAAGCATTATCACTAAAAGAAGAACAAGTGTTACGTTCGGGAAGCAAAGCAGCATACAAAGCACTGCTCAAATTACCTGATGGGAATTATGTAGAAACAGTGCTCTTAAGCCCAAAACCGGGTTTATGGTCTACGTGTATTTCAAGTCAAGTAGGATGTGGCATGGGGTGTACGTTTTGCGCAACTGGAAAACTTGGGTTTATGCGTAATCTCACTGCAGAAGAAATTTGTGATCAAGTACTGTTTTGGATGCAATATATGAAGAAACACAATCTTGATGGTCGATTGAATAATATTGTATATATGGGCATGGGTGAACCATTTGCAAACTACGCAGAAGTAAATAAAAGTTTACAAATTCTTACCAACCCAAAAGTATTTAATTTTGGTGACCGCCATATTTCTGTTTCCACATCCGGTTTAGTGCCAGGAATCATTCAACTTGCCAAACAATGGCCACAAGTAAACCTTGCTATTTCCCTCCATGCAACAAACGATACCGAACGTTCCGAGATGATGCCTATTAATAACACGTATAACATCAAAAAACTCCAAAACGCGCTCAAAAAATATTTTCAATACACGAATCGTAAAGTATTTTTAGAATATATTTTGTTAAAGGACAAAAACGATACACCTCGTCATGCAAAAGAATTGGCTGAATTTGTGCAAGCTGTTGAAAAACCACATTTATTACACGTGAATCTCATTGTCTATAACAAAACAGCGTCAAAATTTGAAGAAACGCCTCGAGAACGCGCACAACAATTTTGTAATTTACTCAAACGCCACGGTGTTCATGCTACCATTCGCAAAAACCTTGGTCGCGATATTGCCGGAGCCTGCGGTCAACTTGCGGGCACCGCAACCACCACCTGACTCGTTAGGCACTGTCGCAAAATAATTTGTGCAGTCCGTGCTCAGATTTGATAACTTTTTTAGTTCCAGAATATTGCATACGTACAGTGGTAAAGCTGCGCATCTGTAACAAAATGCCGGCAGCTTCCTTTTCTTAGAATAGATATATAATTAATACGTATAAAAAAATATGAAAAAATATATTTTAAGAAAAAAGTTTATTGGAGCCTTTGCTCTATTTTCTTTCTTTATTACTCTACCTGCGTTTGCAGTACTGCAAAACATCAATGTATCAGATGTTGCAGACACAGTAATAACAGGGCCAGAAGAGGTGTCGTTAACACCAATAAAAGTCGGTGATATCAATGGTGATGGAAAAGAAGATATTGCTATAGTACACGCTTCAACACCTTCTACTGTTGCGTCACTCTTTTTTGCGCCTCTTCATTCTGCACAATATTCTCTTGAAAATGCTGATGCTACTATTACCAGCACTCAAACCAGTAATGGCTCGTATGTTGTTGCAGGCATAGGAGATGTGAACGGTGATGGATATGACGATTTATCTGTTTCAAACCCTTCTTATAGAGAATCATCTGGTGCGCTCTCTATTTTTTATGGACCTATTCATTCATCCATTGATCTTTCACAAGCAAATCAACAAATTATTGGTAAAACGGGAAGTCAATTTGGATCTGCCATTGCATTAGCCGGAGATGTGAATGCGGATGGATATGATGATATTCTTGTGGGCGCTCCCCCAAAATTAAATACACGTACACAAGGTATAACATATTTATTACTTGGTCCTTCTTTTCCAACACTGGACAATGCAATTCAATTTACTAGTCAATTACAATACAATGCTGTTGGAACGGCCATGGCTTCTGCAGGTGATGTGAATGGAGATGGATATGATGATATTCTTATTGGTGATTCATTGGCTATGGATCAATCAGGTGTAGCCTATATATTTTACGGTTCTGATACTATACAAAGCAGCGCCATAGAAAATGCGCCGCTAACCCTGATTGGACCGCGTTCTGGATTAGCAGGATCAGCAGTTGCTTCAGCAGGTGATGTGAATGCTGATGGATATGATGACATACTCATTGGCGCATGGTGCACTGGCGGACGCTTAAAAAGACAACAAGATTATTATCAATGCGGAGAAGGGTCTGCATACATTGTGCATGGCGCCCCTTCATTACCAACCAGCATCATGCTTGAAAATAGTGCCGCAGCATCTGTGTATGGAAATCATAAAGGTGCAGCGCTCGGCATATTCGTTGGTTCAGCCGGAGATGTGAATGCGGATGGATATGATGACATATTCGTTGGCTCTCCGTGGGAAGATGTGAACAAAATTGAATCAGCTGGAGCATTATATCTGATACATGGTCCGTTACAAGGAAAAATTGATCTTGCTGATTCACAAGTGACTCCCTATGTCGGTAAAGAAATTTTGGATCAAGTTGGCACTGCTGCATTTACTGCAGATATTGATGGCAATACAACAGCTGATATAATCTTTGATATCACCGGAGAACAATATCCCTATCCTGCATCCGATAGTATCTACATTATCAAAAAATAATATTTTGCAACAGTGCCTTAACGCATGATAAAACCTCCACTGCATTGTGGAGGTTTTTCGTTTGTTCACTTTGGAGCGGGATACGGGAATCGAACCCGTGTCTTAGCCTTGGGAAGGCCACATACTACCATTGTACTAATCCCGCAAGTACCACTTATTGTAGAGAGAATTCAGTAAAGATGCAACAACATCAATACAACACACTCATACCATAAAAACACAAAAGCCCGGCTAACCGGACTGCTGTGTTCTCTGCACTGTTCAAGGCGAGATACCAAGTTCCCTGCAATAAAGTGGGCTTTTTACCTCACAAAAGCGAGGTCATTGTCCCGGAGCTGCTTCATTTGAAGTAAAACCTCAAGTGAAATAGCAGGAACACATCTTACCGCACAGGGCCTCATCTAGCGTGCTGAACGAATCATCGCACGACCAGAAATATGACCTATACAGGAAACGGTTTGTAGAAACTGGTAATCTGCCTTTACTAATAGCAGAGGTCAAACCAATAAAGGATTGACATAATAAGTATACACCTAAACAGAAACTAAATCAAGGGCGACTTTTGCACGCAAATAATTTTTTTGGCGTGTATGTGCATTTATTTTTTTGTTTGCGAAAGTAACATCGCCAATTTTGCAACGCCATTCATCCCACATGCTTTATATGGCACAATGTTACTTTTTGGTAACAATGAATGAATAGTTTGTTGCGCAGTTTTTTCTACCAAATATCCTTTGTTTAATAACGAACCTTCATAGGGTACATGAACTTTTCCTTTTGTATATCCAGTTTCAGCACACACAGTTGCAATCATGACACCAATCACCTGCCCTGCTTGAATCAGTGTACGACGAGCGCACTCGCTGACTGTTTTATATTCAGAAGGTCCACTATGCAAACCCAGTTTTCGCGGTGAAACTCCTTGTGCTATTTCGCTCACCAACGCTTGGTTTGTATTTTTCAAAATTGTTTTTGTCATTTGCTTTGGGTCTGCAAAATAATCTGCCATACACCAAATTGCCCCAGCAATACGTGCCGGCAAATATCCACCACCCATCCAGTATTCCAACACAGGAATTGTTCCTGGTACTAATTTTTTCTTCAGCATGTGTTCAAACACATGGTCAGCCTGCATTGCTTTTGCGTGCCCTGCTTCTAAATTAATAATTCCTTTTTTTGAATTACCATCCATTGCGGCATTTGTTCCGGTACCAAATACAAAGCCGACCGGCAAATCTTTTGAATCTTTGCCATCGTGTTGCACATCTAAAGCAACAGCAACCGTGTCATTGACAAACACAATACGGCCAATAGATTTCATTCCTTTTTTACGAAGTGCTACACGAAGTAATCGAGAAAGTGAGGGTTGTTTTTCCGGAGGCAGAGACTCATCACAATCAGTAATTTTCCAAAACTTCGGCAAGTTCGACCGATTCACACGTGCATCAATATCGCCATTTGTTGTACGCACAGTTGTTTGCGGAAATCCAAACGAAACTGCAATAGGAAGATTGGGTGTTTCTGTTAAATTATATTCTTGTGCGACATTAAAAATTTCCGTTGCAAATAATTCAGTAAGGCTTGCAAAGGTATGTTGACGCTGATTTTTTGGAATAGGGCGAACATACGGTTCGGCTAATTTGACTGTGCCATTTTTCCCACGAGTTGCTTTGGTAAAAATCCAATTGGTTCCACCGCACGCGCACACTATTGCGGCTGTCCCTTCTGGAATACGTTCCACGTCTTTTTGGGTAATGGGTGTAACGCCCGTAGGAAATGCAAGCAACCCCCCATCTTCGCTCGTTGGCACGCCTTTTCGAGAAATGCCAATATGAATAGCATTTTTTAATTCAGTAAATAGAGTTTGTAATTCTGTTTGTTCAAATGGCCGAAAACCAATTTCATTTAATTTTTCTAACGCTTTTGCGTG
>DATDUS010000039.1:0-3148 GCA_035290285.1 Patescibacteria group bacterium | reverse complement strand
GTTGAAATGTGATGCCCTCTTGTATGAGCGCATGAGTACCAATGATAATATCGGCATCAAGCAATTGAGCAGGTGTGTTTATACTGTGATGAGCGGTTTTTCTGTGTGCGGTATGCACAGCAACACGAATAGATTGTTTTTTGAATAGTTGGGTAAGATATTGTGCATGTTGAGTTGCTAAAATTTCGGTGGGAGCCATCAGTACTGCCTGAAATCCGTTTAACACAGCATTGAGCATGGCCATTGCCGCCACAACTGTTTTTCCGGAGCCAACATCACCAATCAGCAGCCGGTTCATCGGGTGCGGTTTTTGAATATCTTGAAGAATGCTCCACGAAGTTTTTCGTTGTGCTGTTGTTAATTGAAATGGAAGATTTTGAACAAACGATTTTATTTCTTTTTCGTGAAATTGCAGTATCGGTGCTCGCAGTTTTTGCATATCGTTTCGAACGAGTTGTGCTGCTAACTGTACAATAAAGAGTTCATCAAAGTTTAATCGTTTTTTGGCCTCCTGAAATTGCTGTACAGATTCAGGGAAATGAATATATTGCAGTGCAGTTGAAAGGGGAAGAAGATGATATCTCGTTATCAGTGATTGCGGAAGATGATCAGTAATGGGGAGTACGCGTTTGAGAGATTGTTTTACAAAATAGCGTAGTTGTTTTTGAGTCACTCCTGCGGTGAGCGGATATTTGGGCACAATACGACCAATATGTGTTGGCACAGTATGTGCCTGAACTTTTTCATATTCAGGGCTTTGCAAATTCAAACCTTGTTTTGTGTGTTTTACGGTTCCAGAAAGCAATACTTCATCACCTACTTTCAGTGATTCTGTGATATATGGTTGATTGAACCATGTGACGCGGAGCTGGTGTGTGGTATCGTGTATACACGCCTCTGTAATGTTCATGCGTTTCCAGCGTGTTTTGGAAGAGCGAATCCGTTCAATGGTGCCGCGCACTGTTATTTTTTTGTTTGGTACTATATCAATGATAGAAGTAATAACAGAGAGGTCTTCGTGTTCACGAGGAAGATAGTATATGAGATCTTTTACTGTGCGTATTCCAAGCACCTTTAATCGTTCGGCAACCTTTGGACCGACACCATGTAAATCCGTAATAAAAATATCATTTAATGGCATGCGGAGAGGGAGGGGTTCGAACCCTCGGTACCGGATATATTCCGATACAGCAGATTAGCAATCCGCCGCTTTCAACCACTCAGCCACCTCTCCATACTATATAATATACTAAATATAATTTTTAAAAGAAACAATAGTTTTTTAATTTCTCCACTATTTTGCACTTTAGACAAAAAAGAGGGCGGAAGCGAGAGGATTCGAACCCCTGGCACCCTTTCAGGTGCTCCGGTTTTCAAGACCGGTGCATTCAACCGCTCTGCCACGCTTCCAAAGCGTAGAATGAATGTTTTTACACTATATCGATTTTTTGTGCATAAGTCAATACGCGTCCAGAAAATTCTTGTAAATAATGCCAAACCAGCTATAATAGAAATATGCCAAAACAAACTAAAAAGGAACAGAAAACAAAGCGTACTATGGCTGCAAGAGCCGCTGAGGCTACAGCAGCAGAAAATGAAGACTCCACAGTCAGTAAAGGTCGTATTCTTGCTCAGTGGAATTTTCCGGAATACATAAAGTATCAGCGCGGCAGAGTATGGTATGTTTTGGTGTTTGGCATCGGCGGAGCAATGTTTTTGTATGCTATTTTTGATGGAAATTTTTTGTTTGCACTGATTCTTTTTTTGTTTGCTATTATTCTTTTTACGCACCATCGTTCTGAGCCAATGAATTTATTATGTACTATTTTTGATGCTGGTATTCAAATTGGAGATAAATTTTATTTATACCGTGAAATAAAGTCATTTTCTGTTATTTATGAGCCACCGTTGGTTAAAATGTTATACATTGTTCCAAAATCACACATTGTGCGACATGAAATTTCCATTCCGCTTCAAAAAGAGAACCCATTGCATATTCGTTCATTATTACTGGATTTTCTTGAAGAAGATTTAGATCGCGAAGAGGAATCAGATAATGATAAGTGGGGGCGTCTTTTAAAGATTTGACAGAGAAAGGTTGTTCCGCTTTAATGAATAAGCAATATTGAAATAAATCCAAGCATTTTGTCCTCGTAGCTCAGTTGGATAGAGCGTTGGTTTGCGGTACCAAAGGTCGCAGGTTCGACTCCTGCCGAGGACACCACTATGTATAAAGGAGGGGCGCAAAATTTTGCGCCCGTACATCATTCATTCGTCATCATTGTGTGTCTTTACCCTCGTGCTATAGCCAGAGCATGTATTTCCGACGGTTGTACTGTAGACAGCGCTTGCGCAGCTTCTCGTATTGTTGCTCCGGTTGTAATGACATCATCAATAAGAATAATAATAGAAGATCGTAGTTCTTGAAGAACCATGTTTTGATTGATCCCTATTGTTCCGGCAATATTGGTGAATCGTGTTGTATAATCAAAATGAGTTTGAGAATGAGTATAACGAATTTTTTGCAGCGCATGTGGATAGAGCACACAATGCGGCGGAAGATGAAATGATCGTGCAATGAGTTCTGTTTGATTAAATCCACGCTCTCGAAGACGTTTTGGGTGCGCAGGAAGTGGGAGTACGCATATCTTTCTGTGGTGTTGTGCGGCGTGCTGTAGAATTGTTGTGTGCCGCAATAACGTTTCACGTAACAATAATGAAAGCAGCGGAGCCATTTCAACAGTATATTGAAATTTTAGCTGTGTAATAGCTTTGCGCCAAAACGGATTCCCGTATGCTCCGATTGTTGTAAGCGAGTGAATATGCAATGCCTGTGTGACCGCCTGATCGAACGGTATGTGTTGTATTGCAAGATTTTTTTGAATGCAAGAGGAACACATCCATGTGTCCATTGTGCCACATCCAATGCAGCGTTTTGGCGCAATATAATCACAAATTGTATGAAAAAAGCCACCCATAAAAAGAGGGTGGTGATATGTAGGGATAGAGGAAATCCCTATATTGGTATATTATTTATTTTTTTTGTGTTGGTACCAAGACTACTGAACCGTTTTGTACTCGTGCTGTGACCGTGTCTCCGTTTTTAATCGTACCATGAATAATCATATCAGCTAAGGGATTTTCAATC
>DATDUS010000038.1:0-4306 GCA_035290285.1 Patescibacteria group bacterium | reverse complement strand
TCGAGCCGTGAAATGGCGAGACGAGCGAGGCCGAGTGCAGAGCGCGGTGTGCCTCGCAGGGGCACACAAGCGGTTCTGAAAGCGAACGCCTCCGAAGCTCTAAGCGGAACCCGCGAAACAGTACAGTATATTGTATCTCTTTCTACTATTGAGCCTCGAAAAAATATTGATTCGTTACTTGCGGCATTTCGATTATTACGTACACAACATCCAAATGTACAGTTAGTAATTGTAGGTGGGGCAGGATGGAAATCCAAACGTATATTGGAACAAATACAACGAGCAAAAAATGTACAGTATGTTGGATATGTTGATGAACAAATGAAACAAGAATTGTTGAAACATGCCTGTTTATTTGTGTATCCTTCATTATATGAAGGGTTTGGGTTTCCGCCTCTCGAAGCGCAAGCTGCATCTGTGCCGGTTATTGTAGGATTTCATTCTTCATTACCTGAAGTATTAGGGGAGAGTGCTCTCTATGCAGACGTGTTAGATGTGCATTCTCTGATGCGCGCGATGCATCATTTGTTTGTTGATGAATCTTTGCGTATGTTATATATTAAAAAGGGTTTTGAAAATGCGCAACGCTTTTCTTGGTCTCGAGCTGCTCAACAAACCTTGAATATTTTAACTTCGCAAGTAAAATGAGCATCATATGAATACAATCCCTATCATTCAAAAAGCAGGAGGAGTAGTCGTGCGACAAAATGGGCAACAAGAAACAGAGGTATATGTGGTGCACCGTCCACGATATGATGATTGGTCCCTCCCTAAAGGACACATTGATGCAGGTGAAACGCCAAAAAAAGCAGCACTGCGTGAGGTATTAGAAGAAACCGGATTTTATTGTGAAATTTCCCGTTCATTACCCGACTATTGTTATGAATTGCCTGATGGAAAACACGTATGTGTGAGTATGTACGAAATGCATGTAATTACAGAGAATAATCCTATTGATACTGAGGTAGATCGAGGTGAATGGAAGATGATGCCAGAGGCAGTCCGATTAATTTCTTACCCCTCACTTCAAAAATATCTGAGAGCAATATATTGATCATCTTTTTTTGTCATCAAGCATGATCAATGGTATACTACACGTATAATATTTATATCCATGTTTGTTATTATTTCACTTGGTGCTGTTATTTCCAACACTTTTCTTGCCATTCTGTATTTTCCTGTATGGTGGTATACGATCGGGCTCGCGAAAGTAGTACGACTTATTGTACGTGAAGCGCAATCTCTTGCTCAATCATTTCGTTTAAAAACGCTTTTTCGATTTTTATTTAAACCCATGTATGGCTTAACCGATATGTGGAGTCGTGTATTGAGCTTTGGTGTTCGTATTGTTCATTTTTTTGTGTTGCTTATTGTGACTGCACTCTATACCGCAGTCTTCAGTATTTTATGTATTGTTTGGATAGTGCTGCCACCCTTTATTCTTTACAATGTTTTCTTTCATTTAGGATTGATTGATATCCCATTCTATGCCTAAACAACCAGACACATCTACATCACAATTCACATTTTTCGATTGCCCTACATGCAAGGGGTTTGGGTATCAAGTGAATGGAACAAAACAACATATAGAATGTCGTACCTGTCATCGGCATCCAAGTATGTATGCTGTATTTGGTTTGGAAGTATTGTATTGGAAGCAGCCTCTCACAGCAGATGGAATGAAAGAGCGACAATATATTCGATATGGAGCAATAGCCGTTAACACATTATGCATGATTTTAGGGGTTTCTGGCTTAATTATTATTACCGTACTTGGTGTTCAATCAGTTATGGCAGGGGGTGCAATTATTGATTTATTTACTACACCAAATCAACTGATTGCACTTTTTTGGCTTTCTCTTTTTATTGATATGTTTGTGTATTTTAGAATGGATCGAGAACGAGCATCAAAAAAAACTTTTGATTATAGTAAAAAGGCGCTAAAGAAAAAAAATAATAATCAATTCAGACGTTTTGCTCGTCCCACTTATGAAAAAATACACAAAGCTCCGCATCGTATAAAAAATGACATATCGAACTATTTCACCAGCGAATGTATGAGTGCCGTTGAGCAAGCATTTCATATTGCAAAAAAACTTGGACATCATCAAGTAACGCCACTGCATTTGTTTGGTGGATTGATTACTACCAATGCCATGCGTATTGTACTCGCGCGTCTTGGTGTTTCACCACAGCTCTTGTATTCTAAAATTGGAAAAGCAATGTCTTTGGAAGGTATGGAAACAGGCAGAGATATTGATATAGGAGTAGAAGCTCAACGTGCATTATTTTATGCCTATGAAGAAGCCTTGCAACAAAAACGACCGGTAGTTGATTCTATGGAATTATGTAAAGCATTGGTACAGGCAGATTCATGGGTGCAAGATATCATAGAAGATGTTGGTATTGATCAAAAAACACTGGATCATGTGGTGGAATGGATTTATATCCAACGTTTTTTACAACATCGATATCAGGAATGGAGTAAAAAAGCAATGAAAAAACCAAAAGGAATTATGGATCGTGCTATGACAGCGCGTCCATCACCACTCTTACAGTCTTTGTCGCAAGATTATACTGCACGAGCGCGAGTTGGTGGATTTTTTCCACTTATTGGAAGAGAAAACGAAATGGAACAAGTGATGCGCATTTTACGGCAACCAACGGGAAATATATTATTAGTGGGGCCGTCTGGAGCAGGAAAATCTACTATTTTAGAAGGAGTAGCTCAGTACATGGCCGCAGAAGATGTACCGCAGGAGTTAGAGGATAAACGGTTTGTTATGCTTGATCCTGGCAATTTGATTGCTAATGCCAAAGGAGTCGGTGTTGTTGAGGGGCGTATGCAGCGCGTTATTGATGAAATTGCTCTTGCCCAGAACATTATATTAGGCATTGAAGATATTCATCATTTATTGAATATGCGTTCTACATCTGGTTCTGAAGATGTGGGTTCAATGTTAATGAACGCTTTATCACAAGGATTTCTCAAAGTAGTTGCGACAACCACCATTGAAGAATACCAACAATTTATGGTGAACCGTAGCCCATTTTTGCGTCGTTTTCAAATAGTGAAGGTTGAAGAAATGACGCGTGATGATGCTATTCTTGTTTTGGAAGCGCGTGCAGGCACTATTGAATATAAAAATAAAGTATTTTTTTCCTATGCTGCTCTGGAAGCTGCGGTTGATTTTTCTATTCGTTTTATTCAAGATCGGCATCTGCCGGCTAAAGCTCTTGATATTTTGAGTGAAGCAGCAGCATTAACCCAAGTGCAAAAAGGAGTGAATTCGATTGTCACAAAAGAGGAGGTGGCAAAAGTTATTGCTGAAAAAACAAATGTGCAAGTGACAGCCTTAACAGATGATGAGCGTCAAAAATTATTGAACTTAGAACAAGTCATGCATGAGCGCATAATTGGGCAAAATGAAGCAGTGAAGGCTGTTGCAGCAGCATTACGGCGGGCACGTGAAGGGTTGCGCGATGTGCATCGTCCGATTGCGAATGTATTATTTTTAGGACCAACAGGGGTTGGAAAAACTGAGTTAGCAAAAACCGTTGCAGAAGTGTATTTTGGCAATGAAAATAATATGATTCGGTTGGACATGTCAGAGTATCAAGATATTGCATCATTACGTAAATTAATTGGTGGGAAAGGGGAACGAGGAATGCTTACAGAAGCAATTCGTTTGAAACCATTTTCTATTGTATTATTGGATGAATTTGAAAAAGCTCACCCCGATGTATTAAATATCTTTTTACAAATTATGGATGATGGTCGTGTGACTGACGGAACAGGTCAAACTTTTGATATGAGTAATATAATGATTATCGCTACATCCAATGCTGCTACATTACAAATTCAAAATAATATTGCTGCTGGTATTTCGATTGAGCAAATTAAAACAAGGTTGATGGAAGAAACATTACAACAGTTTTTTAAACCCGAATTATTGAATCGTTTTGATAACATTGTTCTTTTTAAACCATTACTATTTGAAGAAGTGGTGTTGATTGCACGAAATATGTTAAAGAATATATCGAATACATTGCAAGCAGAACGAGGCATTGTTCTTGATGTAGTACCTCAAGCAGTAGTAGAACTTGCGCAGCTCGGATTTGATCCATTGTATGGAGCACGTCCATTACGCCGACTCATTCAAGATACGGTAAACGACGCGCTTGCAAAATTACTTCTTTCAGAGCAAGTGAGCAGACGAGATGTGGTTTTGTTGCAACCGGGTGGTACTATGGAAATTCAAAAAGCTTCTCGATTATAAAAAAAATGGTAGAGCTAATGCGAACG
>DATDUS010000037.1:0-6053 GCA_035290285.1 Patescibacteria group bacterium | reverse complement strand
TATTCTCCTGGCTCCATTTTGTGCTCTTTTGGCTGCAAATACTTCACACTTCCTCGACATAGCATGGCTATGCCTCGTCAGTGTTCAGCATTTTCGCACAAAATATCAACAAAATGTCCCTAGAAAAAAGATAATGGACAGTCTCTTACTTTCACACAAACTGACGCAGTCACCGCATTTAAAAACGCAAGCACAATTATCATGGTTGCTTCTTCGGTTGCTGCGATTTCTGTTTTCGATATTCTTCATTTAATGTCTGAAATTCTTTTGGCATAATATGAAATTGCGTTTGCTTTTTTTGTGGCACTGGTTGAGTGTTAGAGTGAAGATGTTGATGATAATTTGCAGCATGCATGACTTGATAGGTTTGCTGATCAGTTATAGATGCTGTATTCCTATTTTTGGATTCTGATGAATCAATGACTGCAGAAAGATCTGGTGTTTTAAGCGGTGCAACGATTTTTTTGGATACAGATTGTTGCACAAAAGTCGGTGATACCGGCTTTGGCGGCGTTTGTGACAATGGTTGTTTACGTATAATTGGTGATTGTACTATTCTTTTTTCTTGTCTTCTCAATGACGATAATGAAAATGCAAATGGAAAAGAAGGATGAATAAACAATAACATTGCCACAACCAATCCACTCAATAATGCGGCAGTCATACCATACAATGCAATATTTGGACGAGTAGGGTGAGAGCTGGTTAATGCTGAATCAACCACTCGTAAATCTACGGTATCTCCGGCACCATAATATTCGTCTCCATTTTGTATCATGACTGTGCTAATAGCTTCCACTAACGCTTGTGCCTGTGCAGCATGCTCATTAAATGCAGTCACCTCAATAATAGAAGTATTTGAAACAATATCTGTTGAAACAATATGATTCCACTTTTTTCTTTTTTCTTTTTCCGGAAGTGCCAATAATGCATCAATATTCACCTGTTTTGTTTCGGAAACTCTATCAATAAAAGAGCTGGTGTGAATTGCTGCAGCTAATTCTTTACTTATTTTTTCTGCTGATTTTGCTGCAGTATAACTATCGGTAAATGTATATTTTTGAATAACTAATACTCGTACTTGTGAGCTGTATTCATGGGGTACAAAAAACCATAATACAGAACTTACAATAAGTAATGTTCCTAAAGCAACGCTGCAAATAATGGCGATTTTCTTCCACATACATAAAAAATTTAAGATAATACAATTATTATCATATCACGAATCAGCAAAAAAATCAAGTGGTAAATTGAATGGCGTATTCCTGACCATTCCGCATAATCGTTAAATACAGCACTGTTCCTTCTGGTTTTGAATGAATAACTGTCGACAAATCTGTTTGCGGATCAACTAATGTATTGTTGATGGAAAGTATCACATCGTTCTTTTGTAGAGTATCATTTTCTGTTTGTAATAACTCAGTTGATGAATTTTGCGCAATGGAAATGATGAAAATACCCTGCTCTGGTAATGCACGCTTTTTTCTTTCCTCTTTGGTCAAATAACTCACATTTACATACGCAATATCAACGTGCGATCGATGAATGGCATTTGAGGTAATAATACTTTCAAGTGCTCCATGAATATACCAATCAGGCACAATAACACCGTTCTCGATCATGATACCACCAAATGCACCAGAGCTATAAAACACTGGTGAGCCCACTTGATATTTGGACATTTCTATATCTACCATGGGTTGTTGCTCAAGAGCCGCTGTAAAACGAGTGGGTGGAGTTTCGGTATCATGCACTATTCCTGCGATATGTCGCTCAAATATAGTAAATGCATTCATGTCTTTTTGCATAATAAATTGTGTTTCACCGACAACAGAAATTTTGCTCTCACCAAATTGTACAACAGATAATTGTGCAGAAGACTCTACTTTAAAAAATGTCATGCCGGTTAATGGGTCGTCTAACGAATATTGACCATGTGTTACTGCACCATTGGGTAAAACAATTGCCATGCGTACCACCACCTCAGAAACAGTAGCGTTGGTTTCTTGCGCCTGTATTTGTAATACACTGGTTGGCATAACCATCCAACCATCTGCTGTGAGTATGACCGCATTACCAATACGTTTTACCGCATGCTCCATTGTTGGAGCATCTGAAAATACCACAACCATTTGTTTCGCCATAGTCGGCGCCTGTGTCATAAAAGTTTGTTCTGAATCCTTGCGTGAAAAAAAGAGCGTCTGTTGCGATGGAAAAAATGATGAATACAAACTTAATTTTCCAATAAATGGAGTAGATGGAGACACATTTGTAACCATGATAAAACCAAAAAATCCGGCTATTGCTCCAAAAAATATAGAGCCTAAAATAGAAATCAATACCATACGAAAAACATTTTTTTGCGCCTGCTGTATTTTTTTCATCTCATGCAATTTACGCTCAGAAGATTGTGGAGAAGTAGGAACGATTTCTTGTTTCATACAAATATGTTATTTCCACTGCGCAGTTGCGATGACACTAATCACTGTGACAGCGCTCACCACAACATATTGGATAGTCAATTTTTTTGTTAATATACCACGCAATTTCATCAGAAGAAGGGACGGAACACAATATAACACAACAGCGACAATCATGCCATTCACAAAAAAATTCGTTGGCCAAAATTGCAATACCCATACTCCTTCGGCAACTAATAATGAAACAAGCAAAATACTGATTCCGTGACCAGATAATGGAATTTGATAACTCCATAATACCTGAAACATCATTGCAATGCTCAATGCAAACGACAGAAGAGTAAGCACCCAAATGGGAAGATAATCAATTAAATGTAATGCAAACCCCACCGTACACACCGTAAACCCAGAAAACGTATTCATAAATGAAGAAAGATTTGGCAGCGAGAGCAGTACATATTTTTGCGGTTGATATCGAAACGTAAACACATTTTCTAAATACACTCCAAAAAATAATATTAATACTACAGAAAGCAATATTCTATACAAAATAGAATCCAAAAAAAACAGCAAACCAATACCGCCCATATTCATAGAAAATACCGGAAACAGCAAGCCCCAAAACTGTGCAGAACGCACGCGCCACTCTACCATAAATGCAATACTCACAATGGTCAGTACCAGCATACTCATAACAAAAATTTTCCAGTCGTCCTGACGCATAAAGAGCGCAAAAAGAAATGCTCCAAAAAATAGCGGCGCGGTAAATGGAATAATACGACGGGTTAACACCATAGAATGATTTATTACTTAAAAGAAATAAATGGTTCTTCTCGCACTGTCATTGATTGTAAATCAACGGAAAGCAGAGTTTTGTCTTCAATGGGACGCACCCAACAATACAGTGTTTTTTCATCAATAAACTTTAAAGCATACATAGGCTGCGCAACAACAAGAGGAAGTGAAGATGTGACTGTACCCTTTGTATCGATCGTACTATATAGAGTAGTATCATTGCTGGTATATGCCAAGGCTAATGCGTCCAAAGACCATGCATATGCATCAACTGATTCCACTATACGATTAATTGATCGGTCTTTTAATGATATGGTATATAAAGAATGATTTTCTATCCATCCGACAAATTGCCGTCCCCACGAAAGAGAAAGATGCGTTACAGGAGAACGAGATACATACAATTCTTGCTGTTGTTTTGTGTCGCTGTCATATACATGTATGGTAAATAATGCTTTTTCACCATCTTTTTGATCTGTCACAGGATGTTGTTCAATCCATACAATTGTGTTGCCCTGCTGTACGGCATCGTCTGGAATGGCGACAGCAGCAGGCATATTGGCTGACTCTTGCTTCGATATTTTTGATAATGGTACTTGACAACCACTACAAACAAAAACAAAACTCACCAGTATACTGCTGAAGAAATGTACCTTATAATGACCGAAACCACGAAAATTGTTCACGCATAGCTTGCATGCGTTTTTGAGCCTCTGCATATTTTTTATTCTTTGCATCATTTAGGGTAATCACTAATTGCACATGAAAAGATTTAAATTCTGCCGGAACTCGTAATTCCACTATCGTATTTAATATACGCTCAGCTTCTTGTGATTCATCAAATTGAAACGAGCCCACGGCTGTGAGTACTTGTGCTTGATACTCTTTTGTAAGTTCTTCAATAGACTGTACACGTGCTGCATTGATAGCCTCTGGTTGTGGCGCACTGTTTTGTACGGTCGTGTTTACAGATGGTGCAACAAACCACCGTAACCATATATATAATCCAAATACAGCACATAAACTGATGATTGCAAGAGCAGTATTAATGCGAGCAATCGATTGAAGATGTTGATGTACTTTTTGCGAGTCAATAGGCATACTATTTTATTTCTTTTTTTGTTCCATCACATCTGCAAATCCCGAAATACCCCGCAGTATTTCCATTGGAATAGCAAATACTACTGTATTTGATTGATCAGATGAAATATCATTAATAGAATTCAGTGTACGCAAATGCAGCGCTCCGGGCGTTGCAGTCATAATATCTGCTGCTTTTGCCAAATTACTTGCTGCAACAACTTCTCCTTCTGAATTGATAATATTTGCACGTTTTTCACGCTCTGCTTCTGCTTGTTTTGCCATGGTACGTTTTAGATTTTCTGGCAGGACAATATCTTTTAATTCAACAGAAACGACATCAATACCCCAAGGGTCGGTTGCTTCATCAATGATACTTAAGATATTTTCTGAAATTTTTACTCGTTGTGCCAACACTTCATCTAATGGGGAGCCACCTACCACATTACGCATTGTTGTTTGAGCTAATTGGGAAATAGCATAGTAAAAATCTTCTACCTCAAGAATTGCCTTTTCCACTACAGCTACTTTGTAATAAATAACGGCATTAATACGAAGAGAAACATTGTCTTGTGTAATAGCTTCTTGATCTGGCACATCAACCGTACGAATACGAATATCGACCTTTGTCATTTTTTGAAAAACCGGGACAATTAAGCGCCAGCCAGGATTTTTTGTTTTTGTATATCTTCCCATAGTAAACACAACCCCTCGCTGGTATTGATCAATCTGTCGAATACTAATCAATATGATAATGCCAACAATAATGAGAAGTGTAACGAATAATGAACTCATAGGTATAGTATTATTGCTTATTAATTATGAAACTTCTAACGTATTTACAACGATAATTTTCTTGCCATTCATCATATCATACAAAAATTTATCTGTAATATCTTTGCGATACAGATACTCATCGCGTGTCATAACTGTAAAACGCAGCTGCATACCAAAACTCTCTTTAAATTTATCTAAAAGAATATTTAATTTTTGCCTTTGCACAGTTCCAACGATAAATAAGTCAACCGGCGCTTGCGCGTCACTCACAAAATGGCCGGTAAGCGCAAGGTATTGAATGGAACCGCAGGTGCGAATAGCTTGAATAAACCGTTTTTCAAGTGTTAACCGTGATTTAATAATAAAGGCTCGAAGTTCTGGATACAGGACAAATGCTTGATTGACTGTATAGAATTTTTTTTGATCTCGTTCTTCACTTTTTACAATGCCTACCTCTTCTAAATTTTGTAATTCTCGACGTACGGAATTAATCTGTTCTCCTACAGTACGCACTAATTCGCGCACAAAATATTCTTGCTCAGGATGCGTAAAAAAAAGCCGAAATAATTTGACGCGAGTTCTTGAACCGAATATTTTTTCTAACATGCAAATATACTCTCAATAATAGAAGCTATTACTCCTTGCAGTATACTGAATTTTGAGTTGTGGTGCAATATGCATGTAATTTTTATATAAAAAATGTTCAAAAAGCTGATAATAGATGCATAATAGATGCGGTACTTGCCTTATTTTTGTAAATATTGTATAAAGATAGTATAAAATGAGATCATGTCTTTCCCCTACCCTCTTTTTTCAGAACTTTTTATAGCTAGAAAAGACGGCCGTTCTACTGTCCGTATTTTTATGGCATCTCCAACTCCATTAGAGGAGAAAAATTTAGGAACACTTTTTGCAGTGATGGAAATTGAATCAATAGATTCTACAAATGAGGATATTCTACAACTCATTATTCAAGAATTG
>DATDUS010000036.1:0-6007 GCA_035290285.1 Patescibacteria group bacterium | reverse complement strand
ATATCAACCTCACAAGCACCCAAAAAGTAACGGTATCCATACTGCCTCCCCTCTTCAATACGTGCTTTGCGTTGTTTTTCCTGTTGCTGTTTTGCTTCTTCACTACTCAAATTTTCTGCTGTAATCGGAAGCTGTTTTTGAATTTCAGATAATTTTTGAAATTGTTCCCGTACTGCGCTGGCAAATATCAATGCATCGGTTTCGATGTTTTTTTCTGAGATATTTCTGTCTGCATATTGTCTACGCGTTGCAACATAATCTGCTTGCCGCACAGCAATATCAACACCAAATTGCTTGAACACCATTTGCGCAGAAAATTCTAATGGCTGTAAGGCAACACGAGCTGCTAATTCAAAGCTGCTTTTTAATGTAATCGATGAACGCACGGCCTCAATACCACGTTGTAATCGTCGAAATAGTGAAGATGGTACTTCACCAGTTTCTGAATCTCGCATTGCTTCATACCGTTCTACATACGCAGTCGCTGCTTTTGCCAGTGTTTCATTCGTGCTCGTCACCAGTTCTTTTTTTGCTTCACCATATTGTGCGCGTGTCGTATTAATACCAGCAACAAGACCCTGCTCACGAAAAGCATGCACACATTGTTGTACCCCACCAATAAATCTGCTCCATCGGCTTTTTGGAGCAGTAGGTGTATTTTCAACTGTTTGTAACTTTGGCTCTTCGTTTTGAACATTTTGAAGAATACGTAATTCAGCTGTACTCTTCTCACCCAATTTCATAGCCTTTCCACCACCAACATTCCGCAAACGTCGGAGCGGCTCTTGAACAGCTGCAACAACTTCAGTTGCTCGTTCATCTTCTGGAGCTAAACTTCCGGGGCGATGATCACTAAAATATTTTCGTACGGTTCGTTCACTCATACATGCTTATTTGTGATTTTTATATGCTGCAAGCTTTGACTGAATAAATGCATCAATCATCTTTCGTTCTTCCTCTTTTAATTCTGTAACTTTTGCAGCAAATGATTGTTCGAGTTGTTTTACATCTTCTAAAAATTCTTTACTCGACTCTACATATCCTGCATGCTCTTGCTCTAACAAATCTATGAGTGTATCCACTTGCTGTTCATCCATAATGGGAAGCACATTAATCCATCCTTCCTTTTGCTCTTGAGGCATTGCTGATTGTGCTAATAAAAATGCAAGCCGTTCTGCTTTCTTTTGCATCGTCGCAGAGAGAGAAGAATGTTGTTGAGATTGTTTTTTCATAGATATTGTTGAGATTAACTTATTAATCATATTCATACCACATTTTTCAATAAAAATCACGTTCTTACTCAGGAATATATGCTTCATAGAAAAGCATACCATTTTACTGAATTTGTGAAAAATGTCAAGATAGAAAGGTATGGAATCAATTATAAATAAATATGCACGCTCTCAGTATGAATTTCTTGAAGAATGGGATGCTGGTATAGTACTGGTAGGTGCAGAAGTTAAATCTATAAAAAAAGGATCAATGAATTTGACCGCTGCATATATTGGTATTGAAAATGGTGAATTATGGCTGAAAAACGCCCATATTTCACCCTACCAACGAGGAAACCAGCCCGGGTATGACCCAGAGCGTCCACGTAAAATTCTGTTGCATCGTTCTGAAATTCATTCTATTATGGGAAAACTACAAACAAAAGGCTTGACATTGATACCGGAAAAAGTGTATAGTAAGCAAGGTATCATAAAAGTACGCTTGGGCTTGGCGCGCGGTTTAAAACAGCACGATAAGCGTCAAAAAATGAAAAAACGCGATACAGAACGCCAACTTGCCCGCGCAATAAAACAAGGTATTTTAGAATAATCGTTCGCAAAGAGATGAGGCTCCTCCTTTCTTTGGGGATGATTATCGTTGATGGCACTTTTCACTTCTAGCTTACATGCCGAGCGAGAGAATCTCGTAAAACTACTCAAACTTGTAAGTGCAAACTTACTGAGCCGCGTGAAAGCTTCAATTGCTTCCCTCGGGAATGCAATGGCTCTCCGTCCGGCTTCTGTTGTCGCTTAAATTCGGCAACCGTCGTCTCGTAGACGCCTGATATACGAATAACGGCGCCAATAATCTGGCTTACACGTATGCTTGCTTGGGCAGAGGTGGACAAATTCACAAGCTCGAGGTTTTTCCTGTTTTGCTCGTTTTAATGGAAAAGCTTCTAAAATACAATAAACGAGACACGCATGGAAAAAGCTTACAGTGTGGTGACCAGACGCGGGTGTGAGGCCCGCCATCTCCACAAATACCTCACCAACACATTTACTTAAAAATTAATTTTACAACCATTTCAAAGAAAGAATTCCGGAAAAACGAGGAAATTCGCGTACCAGAAGTATTCCTCATTGATGAAAACGGAAAACAAATTGGCGTTATGCCAACACGCGAAGCTATTGCTCGCGCGCAAGAAGTGTATTTAGACCTTGTTGAGGTTGCTCCTCAAGCCAGGCCGCCGGTCGCAAAAATTGTAGACTTCGGTAAACTTCAATACGAGCAAGAAAAACAAGATCGAAAAAGTCGCGCCAACACAAAAAAAGGGGGTGAAATAAAGGGAATACGCCTGTCTGTTGGGATCAGTGACCATGATATACAAGTGCGCGTAGAGGCTGGACAAAAATTTTTAGATAAGGGAAATAAAATTAAACTGGAATTGCGATTGCGTGGTCGTCAAAAGGCACACCCAGAAATTGCTGCAGAAGTTTTAAAAAAATATATTAGTTTATTAGAAAGAGAAACTGTCATTGAACAACCTATTAAACGCATGGGCGGGCAATTCACTGCACTCATTGCATTAAAAAAGTGATATATACTATATGCCTAAAATAAAACAGAAAACACGAAAAACAATTGCAAAACGCGTTCGCCGAACAAAAAAAGGAAAAGGGAAACTCACCATGCGCAAAGCTGGCCAAGGCCATTTCAATTCACGCGAAAGCGGCAAAACAGTGCGCAATAAACGGAAAGATTTATCCGTTCATAACACATTAGCAAAAAATATTAAACGAGTTGCATAATTATGCCAAGAGTTAAACGAGGCTCCACCCATACAGCCAAACGAAAAAAGTGGAAAAAACAAACGAAAGGATACTACGCTGGAAGAAAAAATCTAGCAAAACAAGCGCGAGTAGCAGTGAAAAAATCTGGTCAACGCGCGTATGACCATCGTAAATTGAAAAAACGCACACGAAGAAGTGTGTGGCAAATAAAAATTGGCGCTGCTACAAAAATGAATGGTATGAGCTATAGTATTTTTATCGGTGGACTCACCAAGAAAAATATTCTGCTTGATCGAAAAATATTAGCAGACATTGCCGAAAATCATCCCGAATTATTTGGAAAAATTGTTCAAGAAGTGAAAGGCGTTGTTGGTAAAACAAAGCAATAATATTCTTTACTAAAAAGCCCGCAGTGTGTGTACGCGGGCTTTTTTGATTAGGAACTGTAAAAAAATAATTCTATGAGCAGATGAAAAGCCTGCGAAAGCATCCATTGCATTCCATGCACGCTTACGCTATTGCATTGAATTCAATGGTGCTTCCCTGTCACCCGCTCACAATTAATACAAATCACCGCCAAGAATACGTTCAAAAATTTCACGGTCTTGTTCACGCACATGCTGTACCGTGCCTAATACTTCTTCCGGATGATCCAACAGTTGCTGTATTTGTTGATTATTCACATTACGTAAAAAAATTGCATCATTCACTCGCACGATAGGACCTTGTTCACAATCACCTAAGCAATCCCCTCTTTCAATACGCAATTGGGGATAGATAGCTTTATATTTTTCTTCATATAACGATTCTAACCGTTGTAAAATTGCTTTTGACCCCTTATTTTGACACACGGTATTTTGACAGATGGTAATTTTTTTTAACATACATATTGAATAGAAATTGCATTATGCCGCAATTGTATTTTCTTTTCCCATAAAAGTCAATAGAAATCACCAGTACTACGCAACACCTTGTTGACCGCACCGGAAAACTCTTTCCATTCCAAAATCTGTTGTTTTAGAGCTTTTTTACCCTCTTTTGTCAAAAAATAGTATTTGCGTTTACGTCCATTTTCTTCAGCCCATCGGCTTGCAAGATATTTTTCTTTTTTGAGTGCATGCAGCGCAGGATAGATACTTCCTTCTCCAAATTCTAATGACTTTCCACTTTTTTCTCGTATTGTTTTGACAATTTGATATCCATATAATTCTTCTTCTCGTAAAATTGCAAGAATTAAATTTTTTGTTGAACCTTTAATAAGTTCTGATGAAAATTTCATATTTTTATGTATACATTATGTTATAAGGTATGTATACATCATAACATGATGTATAAGCCAGTCAACAAAAAGTTTTCCACAGTTACAATAAAACTCTTCTCTTGCATAAAAAAAAATGATATAATAAAAACACTATGAAAAATTTATTTTGAGAGGAGGTGAAAATTATGGCAAAGAAAAAAGTAAGCAAACCAAAAAAAGCTGCAAAAAAGAAAAAACCAGCAGCAGCAAAGAAAAAGGTGAAAAAAGTAGCAAAGAAAAAGAAGAAATAAATCATTCTTCTTACACATAAAAACCCGGAAATGATATTCCCGGGTTTTTTATTTCAACTTTAAATCTCAAGATTATTCATCAACAGTCTCACTCATCAAATTGTAATCTCTGATCACGTATAAGATTGATAAATTCATCTATTGAATAGCGACCGTTTCCTGCTGAACCTGCTCCATAAGCAATACCAGTAGTATGCTGAATATGAACAATATTTTCAGGTAATAACTGAACCTCTACAGGTGTTAGAGTATTCCATGGATTTTCAGTAGGTATCGATAGAAGTAAATGATTAAAGTTATCATATGATATTTGTGATATTCCCGATTGAAATCGTCGTGCGTTGATAATATCTAAAAATGCACCTAATTCATGTGGAAAATTCTCTCTAGAAAATGGCTCACCAACTGTTTTCCGAATCTGCTCTCTTGAAGGAAGTGCCGGACGTCTATCTTGCGGTGTTAACTGTGTTGTCTCTCCATGTATGGTTTGCGGCCATGAATGTGCACCTGGACGAAGGGTTGATACTGGTTGCTGCGAACTCTCCGACACACGCGGTTCACCACCTCTTGGTTGCGGGTTTTCTTGCACGCCGCCATTTTGTGGCGCACCGCCATTGCTGCTTCTGCCACCCGGCTCTCCTTCATTTTGACCACCTCGCGATCTTCCACCTTGTGGTGCACCGGCTGGTTGTGGACCTTCTCCGCCACCAACATTCCCTCCGGCACCATTAGCTCCTTGTGGACCACGTACTACCGTTGGCCTTTCTGGTTGTGTCACCACAAATACTTGATATGCTTGTATCAGGGCGCGCACTTTTTCTCGCAGTACATCGGCAGCTTGCATTTGTGTATTCACGACTGTGTTGTCTCGAGATAAGCGCAATTTCTCCAAAATATCTGCAGTGTGTTTACATACAATATGTCGCTCACTTTGTAAAATTTCGATATAGGGACGCTGCTCTGCGGTACAGGTATTACGATCAGGAGTTCCATGCACTACACGCCTCAATTGAGTTAATGTACTGAATAAATCAACAATATGTTTTTCCTGTTGACGAATATAAATTGTTTCTGCGGTGTCTCCACCCAATAATCTTAATGGTCTACGACTATAAATTTGAATCTGCAATATACCGCTAATATTAGGACGTTCTTGCAAATCATCAAATAATGTTCTTCCTTCCGCTGATGAACTGTATGGCTCTGTTTTCCATTTCAACAAATCGCAAAAAGAATGATAACGTAAAGCAACGCGCTCTAATCGTTGCATACGCTCAGGCGCAAGACGCACTGCTTCATCTAATGCTCTCTCCAATGGCTGCAGCATATTCTGTGGTGTTCGTTCAATAGAAAAATACGTCTGCTCAAGAGTGGAAACTACTGCTTCTTCTTCAGCTTGAATGGTGGCTAATAATGGTCGTAATTCATTCGGAAAATTATCCTCTAACTGT
>DATDUS010000035.1:0-3720 GCA_035290285.1 Patescibacteria group bacterium | reverse complement strand
ATTAGCAAAAACACTCATACCGTACTTTAAGGCATACAAATTGAATACGAGTACGTATGAACAGTTAATCAGTAATGCAAATGCCGCGTTAGATATATCTACTACAGATGTTACGACAGCCATAAATGATAGAACACAAGATAGTTTAGAAAAAGCAACGAAATCCACTACTGCTACCGCAGAAGCTGTAGCTTTGATGGTAAAAGAAGCAGATACCCTGTATGCACAAATTGTTCAATAATTGGCTATTTTTAGCAAAAAATGCCTCCGTTTGGAGGCATTTTTGATTGACGAGGTATACTTTTTTTGATATACTCTATATAGAACATCAAAAAAATAAAAATAAAAAACAAAAAAATATGTCAGCAGAACGAAAAACCGAGCGTTTAATGGTTGGTATTTCCACACTTTTTATTAGTGTGTCATCATTTCTTATTTTCGCACTATTTATTCAATAAGCCCTGAAATATTTAGGGTTTTTATTATTTAAGGAGGAATTTATGAATTATATTATTGAAACGCTCAACAAATTTAATGATTATTTAGTCGCAAAAGAAAATAATATTGAACAGCAATTGTTTCATATTGAATTTGGGTCAGAGCAGGGTCTGCGTGAAATTAAAGAAATAGAAAGCAAATAATATAGTTGAGATATTTTTCAAACTGCTTGACAACAAAAAGCAGGGTATTATAATAAATTAGCACTCTAGTGATGAGAGTGCTAAACACCATTTTATGGATAAAAACCAACGGCAAAACGCTTTATTGCGCGCCATTATCCATGAGTATATTAAAACGGCACATCCGGTCAGTTCAAAAATCCTCGTGGAAAAATGTGGGTTTCCATGCTCTTCTGCAACCATTCGCAACGATATGGCGGAATTAGAAGAAGCCGGTCTTATTGCGCAACCACACACGTCTGCAGGACGCATTCCCACAGAAATAGGGTATCAATATTACATTCGTCACTTTCTTCACCCTGCGGATCTTACGGAAACAAACAAGGAAACACTGAAAGATGCGTTTCGCACGCATGTACCGGACGAACGCCAACGCACCAAGCGTGTGGCAAAAACGCTGGCAAACATTACTCAAGAAGCTGTGGTGGTTTCTTTCGCAAACGGTGATGTAGTCTATACCGGCATGTCTTATATGTTTCGCCAGCCAGAATTTACTGAAGCAAATTCCATGCTTGCAGTGAGTGAAGCGTTTGATCGGCTCGATGAAGTGATGCACTCCATTCATGAGCACCTTGAACAAAATGTACACGAAGAAGTTGCAGATGATATTCAAGTATTAATGGGAAAAGATAACCCATTTTCGCAAAATTGTTCATTGATTGTTTCTGAATATGAGTTTGATAATACAGAAAAAGGAACACTGGGCATTTTAGGCCCCATGCGTATGGATTATGATATGAACATTGCTATTTTGGAATATATGGAATCATTATTAACTCAGTATGAAAATGAACAATAATTCACCATCAACTTCAAACGATGAAGAAGAGAAATTGCCAGAAAAAGAAACACAGCAACAGCATACTCCACAGCAAAAGCCACCAGAACAGAATTACGACCCATGCACTCAACATCAGCAAGAAATAGAAGAATGGAAAAAAAAGGCGGGGGAATATCTTGCTGGGTGGCAACGGGCACAAGCTGATTATCAGAATTTACAGAAAGAGTCAGAACGCAGAATGAGTGAAACCATTAAATATGCCACAGAAGGTTTTTTACTCGAATTACTCCCCATTGTTGATCACTTTAAGTATGCGTTTAAGGGGGTTCCAGAAACAGAAAAAAAATCGAGTTGGCTTGTTGGCATCGAACACATTCAAAAAAATCTGATGAAAATTTTAGAAGAACATGGAGTATCGGTAGTCAAAACAGTTGGTGAGACATTTAACCCTGAGGTGCATGAAGCCATAGAAGAAGTCGAGGTACAAGATGGAAAGAGTGGAACAATTATTGAAGAAGTAGCAACAGGGTTTACCTTGAACGGAAAAGTCATTCAATATGCTAAAGTAAAAGTTATTAAATAAATTTCAACATAATAAAATTAACGATTAACAACTATGGGAAAAATTCTCGGCATCGATTTAGGAACAACAAACTCCTGTGTCGCCATCATGGAAGGTGGTCAGCCAAAAGTATTAGAAAATAAAGAAGGAAATCGTACAACCCCTTCTATTGTTGCGCAAGCAAAAAATGCGGAAATTTTGGTGGGGCTTTCAGCAAAACGTCAAGCAGTAACAAATCCAGAAAACACTATTTTTTCTGTAAAACGTTTAATTGGGAGAAGATGGGAAGACCAAGAAGTACAGCGTGATGTAAAGCTCATGCCATATAAAATTGTACAAGAGGGTGAGCGTGTGAAGGTCAAAATGGGTGGAAAAGATTACACGCCGCAGGAAATTTCTGCAAAAATATTACAAAAATTAAAAACAGATGCAGAAGCAAAATTGGGTGAAACTATTACCGAAGCAATTATCACCGTACCAGCATATTTTGACGATTCTCAACGCCAGGCAACCAAAGATGCAGGGAAAATTGCGGGTTTAGATGTAAAACGTATTATTAACGAACCAACAGCAGCGGCGCTTGCCTACGGATTCAACAAAAAGAAAGATGAAAAAATTGTGGTATATGATTTAGGTGGTGGAACATTTGATGTGTCTGTTTTGGAAGTGAGTGAAGATACGGTTGAAGTAAAAGCAACGAATGGTGATACGCATTTGGGCGGTGACGATTTTGACCAAGTGTTAATTCACTGGATTATGGAAGAGTTCAAAAAACAAGAGGGGATTGATATTTCAAAAGATAATTTAGCATTACAACGGCTAAAAAGTGCAGCAGAAAAGGCAAAAATTGAACTTTCCACTTCTATGGAAACCGAAATTAACGAGCCATTTATTGCCAATGACCCAAACTCTGGGGCAAAGCATTTGGTGATGAAAATGAGCCGTGCGAAATTAGAAGAATTAGTCGGCGGATTAGTTGAAAATACATTTGGACCAGTGGAGAAAGCATTGAAAGATTCCGGATTTTCAAAAAACGACATTCATGAAATCATTTTGGTGGGTGGGCAAACACGCATGCCAATGATTGTACAAAAAGTTGAGGAATTTTTTGGAAAAAAACCAAATGCTTCAGTTAATCCAGATGAAGTCGTTGCGATTGGTGCTGCAGTAGAAGCAGGTGTGCTTCAAGGTGATGTAAAAGATGTATTATTGTTGGATGTTATTCCTCTTTCTTTAGGTATTGAAACATTAGGAGGTGTTGCCACAAAACTTATTGAACGCAATACTACTATTCCAACTTCAAAGAGCCAAATTTTTTCTACAGCTGCAGATAATCAAACTTCTGTAGAAGTACATGTGGTGCAAGGCGAACGTGAAATGGCAACAGATAATAAATCACTCGGGCGATTTATTCTTTCTGGTCTTCCGCCAGCACCTCGAGGCGTGCCGCAAGTAGAAGTACATTTTGATGTTGATGCGAATGGTATTTTGAATGTGAAGGCAAAAGATAAAGCAACAGGAAAAGAACAATCAATTCGTATTGAAGCATCAAGCGGTCTTTCTGATGAAGAAATTGAACGTATGCGAAAAGATGCAGAAGCACATGCAGAAGACGATCGCAAGAAAAAAGAAGTGATTGAGGTGAAAAATCTTGCAGAAACGTTGGTGTATTCAACAGAGAAAGCATTAAAAGATGC
>DATDUS010000034.1:0-6551 GCA_035290285.1 Patescibacteria group bacterium | reverse complement strand
TACGTAAATTAGGATTTTGTACAGATGCACATGCAGCAGTGTGTCATTCTCTTGAAGACGTATTGGGGTTTTATGAACATATCAAAAAAAAACGTGATCAGTTTCCGTATCAAATGGACGGAGTCGTGGTACGTGTGGATTCAAACGAATTATTTGACCGGCTTGGTGTGGTCGGGAAGGCTCCGCGTGGAGCACTTGCATTAAAATTCCCTGCTGAGCAAGCCACAACAGTAGTAGAAAATATTCAGGTACAAATTGGTCGAACCGGCGCGCTCACACCAGTTGCTCATTTGCGACCAGTACAGGTTGCTGGCAGTACGGTACAACGTGCAACACTGCACAATATGGATGAAATCAAACGTCTTGATGTACGTATTGGAGACACAGTTATTATTGAAAAGGCCGGAGATATTATCCCAGATATTGTTCAAGTGCTGCCGAATTTACGAACAGGAAAAGAAAAAATATTTCGTATGCCGAAACAATGCCCCTCTTGTCATTCATCAATTGTCAAAAAAGAAGGTGAAGTAGCATATTATTGTTCCAATAAAAATTGTTTTGGTCAGCAACGAGAGCATCTTTACCATTTTGTTTCAAAGAAGCAATGTAACATTGATGGTCTTGGTCCTAAAATTATTGATCAGTTATTCGATGCAGGTCTTGTTACCACAGCTGCTGATATTTTTAATTTACAAGAAAGTGATTTGAATATTTTAGAACGTTTTGCGGAAAAATCTGCACATAATATTATTGTTGCTATTCAATCCGCAAAGCACATATTATTAGCGCGATTGATTGCGGCGCTTGGCATTCGTCATGTTGGTGAACAAACTGCCATTGCGCTTTCGGAACATTTTGGTTCATTTGAAAAATTACGTCATGCAACCTACGAAGAAGTGGACAGTATTCCAGATATTGGTGAAGCTTCGGGGCGTAGTATTATTTCCTATTTTGCAGATCCAAAAAATCAAGAATATCTGGATGCATTATTATCGCACCTCACTATTGAAAATCCGAATCCAAAACAACACGCACTACTCACAGGAAAAACGTTTTTGTTCACCGGTACATTACACTCTCTGGCTCGTAGCGAAGCTGAAGAAAAAGTACGTGAATTGGGAGGGCAGGTGCACGCAAGCGTCACAAAAAGTTTAAATTATCTTGTGGCAGGTAAAAATCCAGGTTCGAAATTAGAGAAAGCACAAAAAAATCAAGTTACCATTCTCAACGAACAACAATTTTTGAAAATGATTTCATCATTATTCCGCAAGAGATAACTGATACTTTTTTGAAACGGAATATTTTAAAAGAGTTATTGAATTAGAATTTCGCAGTGAAATCGATTTACTTTTGGTAAGGGTTTTTGATACATCGACATTGTCTTTTTTGAATGTCACCGTATCTTTCTTTTTGAGTACACGATCATTGATCTTCACCTTGACAATAGTTAAGCGTACTTTATTTTCATTTTTTGATGTAATAATAACTTCAACACCCGCATCTTGATCTTCTCGCAGATTATATTGCTTCAGTGAATTTTTTTTGTAGCTTTGATCTTCAGAAAGTTTTAAGGTAGAAACAGATTCCCCTGTGTATGGGTTTACTAATTTCAGTTTTTTTCCATTAGGACGAAGCACCAATAACCACCCGCTTTTTTTGTGTTGTTTTACAATTGTTTTATTATCGGTGTCTATATCGAAAATAGTGTACCGATAGACACTTCCATCAGAAAAATATACTTTTATTTTTCCATTTTTAATACCTTTTATTTGTGTGATGGAAGCAGCGTAGATTTCAGTAGAGGTAGGGTCTAATAGGCTAAAGTATGGGTGAGCACCATTTTCAGTAGTTGTATTCACTTCATCCACTTCGTTATCCCCGTCATTATCAATACTGTCTCCGTAAATTTCTACACCATTGTTTTGAATAGTATCATTGGTATCCGTGGCATCTGTGACATATCCGGCAGGCGCAGTCAAAGAACACACCGTTGTGCTACTATTCGGATTTCCTAATCCATCTGCATCCACATCTGCATAATAGGTTTGGTTTGCAGAAATTGCAGCATCAGCATCATTGCAATCTGTTCCAGTTTCTGAACCATCATTATCATAATCAGTATCATTCGTGTCATTGCTGTTTGTGACATATCCAGAAGGGGCAGTGAGTGAACAAACAGAAGTAGTGACATCTGAACCTAAGCCATCCGCATCATCATCCGCATAATAGGTTTGGTTTGCAGAAATGTCTGCATCAGCATCATTACAGTCTGTTCCTGTTTCTGAACCATCATTATCGTAATCAGTATCATTCGTGTCATTGCTGTTGGTGACATATCCAGCAGGGACACTCAGTGAACAAATGGAAGTGCTCACATCAGAACCTAAACCATCCTCATCGTCATCCGCATAATAGGTTTGGTTTGCAGAAATGTCTGCATCAGCATCATTGCAATCTGTCCCTGTTTCTGAACCATCATTATCAAAGTCGTTATCGTTTGTATCATTGCTGTTGGTGACATATCCCTCCGGTGGTGTTGAAGAGCATACGTTGTATGTTGCATCAGAACCTAAACCATCAGAATCAGCATCTTGATAATAGGTTTGATTTTCAGAGATTGCGGCATTGGTATCATCACAATCAATTCCGGCATATCCGCCCAGTATTGAATCGCCATCTCGGTCTGCATAATAATACATCAAATAGGCAGCTCCGGTATTATCATTATATGTTGAATTGGTGAACAAAATATCAGCATAATTATCATTATTGACATCACCTGCTCCAACAATATCATTTTCTTTAAAATTTCCATAACTTCCATCATAAAATGCTGCTCTATAATCTGTTAATTCTTGAGAGATAAACTCAGTTGATTGCCCAAGAATAATATAAGAATAGCCTTCACCAGAAGCACCGCTTATACTAAAATCAGTATACCCATCATTATTCATATCTCCTAATGAAGCAACATGGCTGCCTATTTGGCCACTAATAATATATCCAAAAAATTCAACTTCACTTGAAAGATTATGAGAAACAAAGGGAGTAGATTGTCCATACACAAGATATGCAGCACCTTCCCTAGTTATAAGGACTGACTCGCCAATTTCAGCGTACGGTGCGCCAATAAGAAAATCACTAAAACCATCACCATTTACGTCTCCTGCTGAGGCTACTGATTGACCCGTATAGCTATTTGCATATTCTGCAGAAAATTTTATAGCTGTAGAAAGGTTTGCAGAAGTCAGTGGGCTGGATTGTCCATACATCAGATAAACAGAACCATCGTTATTATTTAAGTCTGCACCAATGAGTATATCGCTAAAGCCATCGTTATTAACATCGCCAGCCGAAGCTACAGAACGTCCTGCTTCATCACCTGCCGTTTCTCCTGAAAATTTTATGGCAGTAGAAAGGTTTGCAGAAGCAAGCGGTGCTGCTTGGCCATAAATAAGATATGCTGCACCGGCACTAGCACCACTGAAATCGTATGCACCAATCAATATATCGCTATACCCATCATTGTTGACATCGCCTGCGGAAGCCACAGAATTTCCAGCTTGATTCCCGGCAGTTTCTCCGGAAAATTTTATAGCAGTAGAAAGGTTTGCAGAAGTGAGTGGAGCAGCTTGGCCGTAAATGAGATATGCTGCGCCTGCAGCGCTATCTACATGTTGTGCTCCGATCAATATATCGCTAAAGCCATCGTTATTAACGTCACCTGCTGAAGCAACAGAAGTACCTACATAGCTCTCTACGCTCTCTCCGGTAAATTGCACAATATCACCATGAGATAAATCAACAGTTGTAGCTTCAATAGAATTTCCATATATTAAATAGATAACTCCCGTATTTGAATTGTTGTATGGAGCACTCACTAGTATGTCAGCATATCCATCGTTATTAACGTCACCTGCTGAAGCAACAGAAGTACCTGCATAATCCTCAGACACTTCTCCATTATAATCAATAATATCTTCTGAAACTGCATAAGCAGTATTCACCCATGCTGTGTATATACCACAAATCATAGCACAGGTTATAATAATGTTGCGTATGGATCGTAATTTTATCATGGACATTGGTTATTTCTATTATTATACTTCTATTGTATAGCAGTCGATAGGATGTTACAATCAAATTATATGCATACAATACTTCCATCCACAACACATTTAGCAACATTAGCAAAAATTCAGTTATCTGAAGCAAAACAGCAATCCATTCAAAAAGAACTCGTTGCTATTTTGAATATGGTTGATGAACTCAATACTGTTTCTACAGAACATATTTCACCCACTGGTCACATAACGGGCTTGCAAAATATCACTCGAAAAGATCAAGAAAATTATACTTTTGCCAAAGAAGATATGGTAAAAACTATGCCCGAAACTGATGCAGATGGATATCTACAAGTTCACGCAGTTTTTGGAGACAATAGCCCCAGTCATTAAAAAATTGTAAAAGCGTTACATCTCATAACGCCCTATTGATTATGAAAACCATTCGAGAAATACGACAACAATTAGATGATAAAGAAATTTCTGCCATCGAACTTACAGAACAGTTTTTGGATCGTATCAAAAAAACAAACTCGCAGCTGAATAGTTTTATTACCATCACAGAAGAACAAGCTCGCAAACAAGCAGCACAAGCACAAAAAGACATCAATAATGGTACGCAAGGACGATTCACCGGCATTCCCTATGCGGCAAAAGATTTGTTTTGCACCAAAGGTATTCGTACAACTGCAGGCTCAAAAATTCTCAACGAATACATTCCGCCATATTCTGCTACAGCCATTGAAAGGTGTCGTGATGCAGTACTGTTAGGAAAAACAAATTTGGATGAATTTGCCATGGGTTCTTCAAATGAATATTCTGTGTTTGGTCCATGTAAAAACCCATACGATTTAACTCGTGTTTCCGGGGGTTCTTCTGGCGGATCTGCTGTGGCTGTTGCAAGTGGCCAGACACTGTTTGCATTTGGTACAGATACCGGCGGCTCTATTCGTCAGCCAGCATCGTTTTGTAATGTGGTTGGGTTTAAGCCAACCTATGGTCGCATTTCTCGGTATGGCGTGATTGCGCTTGCTTCTTCGCTCGATACGGTTGGCTTATTTACACGCAATATTGATGATATGGCGTATGTGTTGCAAGAAGTTGCTGGGTCAGATGGTCTTGATTCAACCGCATTAGAAGCTCCGACAGAACAATACAGCACATTCCTTGGTGGGGATATCAAGGGTCTTCGTATAGGTATTCCAAAAGAATATATGGAAGTAGAAGGGTTTGACCCACGCATTAAGCAGGTCTGCACAGATGCAATAAAAAAACTAGAGCAGTTAGGAGCATCTATTGCAGAGATTTCTTTACCAAATACCAAGTATTCTCTTCCGGCATATTATGTACTCAATCCAGCAGAAGCAAGCTCGAATTTAGCGCGATATGATGGCATGCAGTATGGCAAACCGGCAAAAGACACGCATTCTTTAGAAGAAGTATTTCTCAAGACTCGTGAAGAAGGATTTGGTGCAGAAGTAAAACGTCGTATTATGATTGGTACATTTTGTCTTTCTTCCGGATATTATGATGCGTATTACAAAAAAGCGCAGCAAGTGCGCACGTTGGTAAAACAAGATTTTGATCAAGCATTTGAGAAAGTAGATATTATTTTTACTCCAGTATCTCCATTTGTGCCATTTAAAATAGGAGAGCGCATGGCAGACCCTATTGCCATGTATCTTGCAGATATTTTTACCATTCCAGCTGACCTTGCCGCTACACCAGCACTTTCGCTACCTGCCGGTTTTATTGATGGATTGCCTACAGCAGTGCAAATTATTGCGCCGCAGTTTCAGGAAGGCAAAGTATTGCAGGTATCCTATGCATTGGAACAAGCTCTTGCGTTACAATCGCCTGCACTTCAACTATAAGGTTATACACAGTTATAGACATTCTTTTTTGCATGTGGTATAATAAATTTAATACAATAAATTATTCTTAATTATGTCAAAGAAAACCATTCTCCTTGTGGAAGACGACGAAATGCTTCACACCATGTATACGCAGAAGTTTACCAAAGAAGGGTATACAGTAAAATCTGCATTTAATGGTGCCGAAGGCATTGAATTGGCAGAGCAAACAAAACCAGCAGTTATTTTATTGGATATTATTATGCCAAAAATGGATGGTTTTGTTGCTTTAAAGAAATTAAAGAAGAATGAAGTCACAAAAGACATTCCAGTTATTTTACTCACCAACTTAGGTCAGGAAGAAGATATCCGCAAAGGAAAAGAATTAGGCGCAACTGATTATTTTATTAAAGCAAACCACACACCGCAAGAAGTGGTTGAAAAAGTCAAAGAAATTATTGGATAATTTATTCTATGGAACGAACACTTATTATCATCAAACCAGATGCACTTCAACGCAATTTGCTTGGAGAAATTCTTCATCGTTTTGAACGTAAAGGTTTAAAAATTATTGGCCTCAAAATGGCGCAAGTGACTAATCAAAAAATTGAGGAACACTATGCTCATCATTTGG
>DATDUS010000033.1:0-5926 GCA_035290285.1 Patescibacteria group bacterium | reverse complement strand
TTCAACCAAGTTAGAAAATGACAGCATGATCATTCATAGTCGACAAAAAATTTCAAACACACTTCGTATTATGTTACGTGAACAGATGCAGACGAATCTTCCTCAATACACTATTGAGATATATGATGAACCGTATAATTTTTGGTTTACAGAATCGTATATTTTTTATCCAGAAAACAATGAACAAGATGCACAAAAAATAAAACAGGTATTAGAATTGGTATTGCCAGAAGAGAAATTTATTTTACGAAAAGATCACACGATCGAAAATTATATTGAAATTGTACTGAAAAACAATATACGTTTGCCGTAGCAGTAACGGAATAAATTTTTTACTTTTCACGATATATATGTATTACGCATCTCTTCAAAATAAAAAAGTACTGTTTGCAACATATTCTACCAGAAAGAAAGATCATACGAGAGTTGATTCAGGTCCCACTCAGCACGTATTAGATTTTTTTTGTTCAAAAGTACAACAATTTACTATTATTGATCAGCCATATTTTTTATATACTACTCATTTTGCACCAACAGCAGAAATCTATGAGCAGGGAAAGATGGTTCAATCTTATCGATTCCCATCATTTTTCCATTCTCTCTTTTTTATTAATGATAAACGAAAAAAGAAGGGGGGAACGAGTCTTCGAATGAAAATTCGTGATTTTTTTTCAGTCATTTTTTTCTCTCTCAAAGAACCCAAACGGTATGATTTATTTATTGGCATGGAATCAATCAATACAGCGGCTGGTATTTTAATGAAAAAACTTGGTTTTATTACAACGGTGACCTACTATATTTTTGATTTTACGCCCCGCAGATATGGAAACAAGATCCTGAATGCATTATATATCGCTTTAGATAAGTTTTGTTGTTATCATGCTGATTATGTTTGGAATATTTCCAGTGCCTATGCCCAGGCTCGCATAAACGAATTGCACTATGATCCAAAAAAAATGGCCAAACAAATTACAGTGAATTATGGAGTAGATGAAATAAGCGTACATTCACCGAAACAGCGAAAAAAAAATCAACTCATTTTTAGCGGTTCGATTGGTGAAGAGAATGGAATACTGAAATTGATTGAAGCAATGCCGCTGGTTATTCAGACAATTCCTGATGCTCATTTAATTATTTGTGGGAGTGGTCCACAAGAAGAAGAGGTCAAAAAACGTATTGTAAAACTGCATGTATCGCAACATGTTTCTTTTTTGGGATTTTTTGCTGATAAACAAAAAGTCATACAACTGCAAAGTCAATCTATGCTTGCTGTTGCTCCCTATCCTGATTTGATAGATTCAACAAAAAAGTATGGTGATGTGATGAAAATTCGTGAATACTTTGCACGTGGTTTGCCGGTGGTTACGACAGCAGTTCCTCCCATTAGTAGAGAGATCAAAAAAGCTCCTGCTGGAATTATTGTTGATTATACGAAAGAAAGTATCGCCCAAGGTATTATTGAACTATTACAAAATGATACAGTATATAAAATATGCCAACAACAGGTATATGAATTAGCGAAAAACAATACATGGGAGCATAATCTATCTACAGCAATAAAACAAATGTAATACGATTGTATGATTTTGCAGATAAGAAGATTATTTTCCTATGTATCAATGCAGAAGCAGTGGTTGATGTATGTACTCTATTTTTCTCTTTCTCTTGCTATGATGCTGCCACTCTTACGTCCCGGATATGTTTTTGCTGTTGATATGGTTTTTACTCCAACATTGCGCTTTTCACCTCATCTCATTTCATTCGAAAATATACTTGCAGTAATCAATTTTGTTCTTCCTAGTGAAGTGATACAAAAAATTCTTCTCGTATTTGTACCATTGATGAGTGGAATTGGTATGCACCGGTTATTATCAACAGAAAAGGAGCTGCCAAAATACGTTGCTGGTGTTTTTTATATGTGGAACCCGTTTGTATATTCACGCTTTCTGTATGGGCATCTTCCATTTCTTATTGGTTACGCACTATTTCCATTCGCTCTACGTGCGACGTTTCATTTTTTTGAACAGCGATCGGCAAAAACAGTGTTATGGGTTTGTTTATGGTTGCTCGTATTCGGTATTGTAAATGTGCATGTACTTGCGATGTTTATTCTTTTCTTCATTGTTGCATTTTTTATACATTTGAGCGTAAAAAAAACGGCACACACAAAAAATAACACAACTGTAAGGAAGACAATGTTCTTTTTTGCTTGTTTTTTTACTTGTTTGATCATTATTTTATATTGGGCAAATACTATTTTTTCAGAAAATATTCAGTTGTTTAATCAGAATGATTTATATGCTTTTCAAACGACAAGTGATGAAACATTTGGCACGCCTTTGAACGTTTTGGCGTTATATGGGTTTTGGGGTGATACGCAGCAGCAATATGTGGTGCAAAAAGAGTTTGTTCCATTTTGGTCTGTTTTAGCAGGTATTATATTAATATTAGTTTTCGTTGGATGTATTCAGGGATATCTCCAAGGAGTATCCACGTTAAGAGTATACACCATGACGTTGTGCATCTTAGCGAGTATTGCATTTGTGCTTTCATTCGGTATTGCATGGGAACCTATTGCACCAGTGAATCAATTTTTGTATGATCATTTTCCCTTATATTATGGGTTCCGTGAACCACAAAAATTTATTCTTTTTCTTTGTGTATTTTATGCATTCAGTATGGGTAGTGCCGTACAATATTTTTTACAAAAGTTGCACAAGCATGAATTAATGTATGCACTGATTGGTGTATTTTGTGTTCTATTGCCATTTATATACTCGCCAGGATTATTTTGGGGGTTTCATGGTCAGCTCTATACATCTCAATATCCATCAGAGTGGTATGAAGTGAATGAAATATTTAAACAGGATCAAAGCTCTTTTCGGGTATTATTTTTCCCTTGGCATATGTACATGTATTTCGATTTTACAGAAAAGAAAATTGCCAATCCTGCCTCGCATTTTTTTGATGCAGATATCATAGCAGGTGACAATATGGAAATAAACGGCATAGAATCACATAGTACACGTATGGAATCTCGCTCCATTGAACAATTGCTCGAGGAGCGAAAATCTCTTCAAAATGGAGGAAAACGATTGCAACTGTTAAACATAAAATACATTCTTGTCTCAAAGAATGCTGATTATTCGCAGTATATCGATTTTTTGGATAAACAAAATGATCTCCGTATGATATATGACAACGAACAGTTAAAATTGTATAAGAATACGGCTGTGGATAACCCACTCTAGTGTTTTATTTGATTTGTTGTATAATAGTATTAATTATCTCTAATTAAATAATTAATATATTCTATGGAGGATAAAAAGTTAGTAAAAAAAGCAAGGTTTTTCACCGGAGCTGTTGTGCTCAGTGTCGGAATACTTATAGTGTTTACTCAGACATCTTTAGCAAAAGAAATGGTACAGTCAGCAAAAGCAAAAATGGCTGCAGTAACGGATACAGGTTATGAAGAGAATACGCCAGATCAGGTCACTGGTGTTGCTGTTACAAAAGCATTAGTTACAAGAAAGAGTAATGCAACGGTATCGTGGGAAGAAGCAGAAAATGCTACATCGTATGTTGTTGAATTATTAGATAAAGATTCAGAAGTGTTGGAAACATTTACAACCACTGAAACCAGCTATGTCATTGCAAAAAGTTACTTGGTAAATAATACCAAATATTACGTGCGCGTCGCCGGTGTAAATGATGAAGATGAACAAGGTGAATGGTCTGCATCAGCGAGCTTTGTTGTGCCAGCAGCAGCGCCAGTCAAAGGTAAGGCAAAAGCAGTAACAACTACCAGCGCTGTATTAACATGGAAAGCTCCTGCCAAAAAAGCAACCATTAAACGCTATGCCATTGTAGTCTATCGAGCTGATGATAATTCTGTAGTAAAAACACTATACTCGAAGAAAAAAACAAGAAAATTAGTAACAGGATTAGAATCACAAACAGCGTATAAATTCAAAGTACGATTTATCAGAAAAGGTGGAATTCGAGGACAATGGTCAAAACTGTTTGAATTTACCACAAAATAATCGTGAATAAATAAGTGAAGTAGTTTAGGAGTACCGGGAATACTGGTACTCCTATTTCGTCCAAGAAATATTTTAATATCAAACTATTTATATAGAGGTAGTATATGGAATTGTATGATACAAAAATAGCTATTGTCGGTTTAGGATATGTTGGTTTACCACTTGCTGTGGCATTTGGGAAAAGCTCGGTACATCCTGTTATTGGTTTCGACATCGACAAAAAAAAGATTCAAAATTTGCAAAAGGGAATTGATGCAACTGCTGAGCTTTCTTCAAAACAGCTGAAAGAATCGAATATTGTATATTCATATGATCCTGCAGTTTTAGGCAATGCCAATTTTATTATCGTTGCTGTACCCACGCCGATAACGCACGATAATGAGCCGGATTTACGGCCATTGGAAAGTGCCTCTCATTTAGTTGGACAACATATGACTAAAGGCACAACAGTGGTATTTGAATCAACCGTATATCCTGGCGTTACAGAAGAAGTGTGTGCACCAATAATTGAAAAAGAATCAAAGCTTCAATGTGGAACAGATTGGTTTGTTGGGTATTCTCCCGAGCGCATCAATCCCGGCGACAAAGAACATACGATTGAAAAAATTGTCAAAATTGTTTCTGGAATGAATCCAGAAGTAACTAAATATATAGCAGAAGTATATTCAACAGTTGTGCACGCTGGTGTGCATGCAGCGTCTTCTATTCAGGTTGCTGAAGCAGCAAAAGTTGTTGAAAATATTCAACGTGATGTGAATATTGCCCTCATGAATGAGCTTTCTATTATTTTTGAAAAATTGGGATTACATACAAAAGAGGTATTGGCGGCAGCAGGCACAAAATGGAATTTTCATCATTATACACCCGGGCTGGTAGGGGGGCACTGCATTAGTGTTGATCCATATTATTTAACATATCGAGTTGAACAAAAAGGGTATCGGCCGGAAATTATTCCCGCATCTCGGCGCATTAATGATTATATGCCAAGACATATTGCCGATATTGTTGCCGATGGCCTTCTTACAACACAAAAAAAAATTAATGAGTCAAGAGTACTGATGATGGGTTTGACGTTTAAAGAAAACATTCGAGACACACGAAATTCAAAAACACGTAAACTTATTCAAACATTGCAACAGAAAGGAATACAAGTTTTGGGTCACGATCCGCTATTATCTGAACAAGAAGTTTGCAGCTTTGGTGTAGAATATGCGCCAAGTATTGAAAAAATTCAACCGGTAGATGCTATTGTTGTGTGTTGCGTTCATCAAGATTTTTTACAGCTTACGGCAACGGATTTTCAACACATAAGCAATGGTCGTTCAGTATTTTTTGATGTGAAAGGATATTATGATACATTGCGAAATAATTCTGAATTTTTGTATCATAGCTTATAATTATTGCAGACGCTTTTTATATGTCAGAAAATAAACAATTTGATATTTGTATTATCGGAGGATGCGGGCACGTTGGACTGCCTCTTGGTTTAGCATTTGCGCAAAAAGGAAAGCGAGTGGTTCTGCAAGACATTCATGAACCCTCCACACAAAAAATCAACAATAAAATCATGCCGTTTTTGGAAAATGGGGCACAAGAAATTTTAACTGATGTTGTTGAACGAGGATTATTGAGTGCTACAACAGATAGAGCAGTTATTAAAAATTCTGAACATATTATTGTAGTTGTTGGCACACCAGTTGATGAACATTTAAACCCTAGAATACATGATGTAACGAGAGCGCTGGATGATGTTATGTCGTATTTTCAAGACGATCAAGTCATTATTTTACGCAGTACATTGTATCCAGGCACCAGCGAACAAATACAGCAAAAATTTATTCAGCAAGGAAAAAAAACAGGTGTTGCATTTTGCCCGGAGCGTA
>DATDUS010000032.1:0-6281 GCA_035290285.1 Patescibacteria group bacterium | reverse complement strand
GCTATTTAAAAAATGACCTGCATATCCATTGCTTGATGCTCCTTTTATTGCATACAAATCGCCATTTGCTTCAATGCCGGTTGTTGTTCCACTTGCAACATATATGCCAGTTGTTGTTTGAGAGCCCATGTATATACCCGTATCAAAATCAGAAATCATCATACCAGTTCTATCATGATCAAAACCACTTTCATTGACTGCCTCAAGAACAATACCAGTATTTTCTTCCCCCTTCATTGTTATATGCATTCCAGTACTGTAAAAACCGTTCAATTGCAAATCAACAGCTTTAATACCATCAGTGCCACTCACATGCATTTGTATTGCTTTTGCATCTGCTCCGTTGTTTGTAATAGAAAGCATTCCATTGCCTGTACCAAGACTTTTTCCTAGTTCTAACTGAGCTGCCTGAACGGTATTTTGAATCGTTAGTGCTCCTGCTTTTATTTGAGCTGCAGAAGACACATTCAGTGGCGCAGATACATTACAAGCAGCGGCAGTAGGGCCATCAGTATCTGGATTACAGGTGGGTTGGTTCCACGTTGCTGCAACGGCGTGCTGCGCGACAAACACCCATCCAACAATACTCACCATACACAAAATCATGACTTGCAAAATAACTCTATTTCTTGTAAAATAAAATATCTCCATAATTTTTGACCTTTGAGTCGTAAATAGTATATAATAGGTAGGCTAACTCAGCAAACGAATGGGCACAAAATCTTGCGTCCCTCCAAATAGCACAAAATCTTGCATCCCCACAAGAAAAATCTTACGTCCCTCCAACTAATATATGCCGCACAGTATAAAAGCTGCTCTTTCAATCATCATCGCCTGTATTGCAACGCTTCTTGTTGCTTCAGCGGTATACTATGGTCTTTCTTCAACACAAACACCACAACCCACCAATTCGAATACGAAAGAAGAAGCACAAAAACAAATACCAACGCTTTCTCCAACCGCCTCATCAACTTCTCAACAATTACTGCGTGGTATAGTGATAGAAATCAAAAAAAAAGCATTGGTGCTTGATATGCAACTTCCCGCTGAATCTGCTGGAACACAAACAACGATCACGTATACCGAAGAGACAACGTTTATAACTGTTGACACAGCGCACAACACAGCACCAACCTCCATAACAGCAGAAAACATTCATATGGGTGACGTGCTCGAAATAACCACAGAAGCAACTGATCTTACACAAGACATTCTCGCTCTCCAAATTATTCAATATTTATAACTAATTAAGTAAGGGCGTAAAATTTTGCGCCCATCTAAAATAATATATATGATAACAACATGGATCCTTCTAGGCATTGTAGCCGTAATCGTTATTTGGCTCATTGCCACATATAACGGACTCATTCGTTCAAAAAACCAAGTCGATGAAGCATGGTCAGATATTGATGTGCAACTGAAACGTCGATATGACCTTATTCCAAACCTCATTGATACCGTAAAAGGATATGCAAAACACGAACGTGAATTGTTTGAAAAAGTTACACAAGCACGCGCGAATGCTATGAAAGCAGAAGCAGCCGGTGACCCGAAAGCATCCGGAGAAGCAGAAAACATGCTTGCAGGAACTTTAAAAACATTATTTGCGGTTGCGGAAAATTATCCAACCTTGAAAGCAGACCAAAATTTTGCAAAATTGCAAGATGAACTTTCTGACACAGAAAATAAGATTCAAGCATCACGTAGATTTTATAACGGCAATGTTCGTGACTTTAATACCAAAGTACAAGTATTCCCAACAAACATGATTGCAAACATGCTCGGATTCAAATCTCGCGAATTCTTTGAAATTGACAACGAAGCAGAACGCGCCACACCAAAGGTACAATTTTAGTAAAGACGCCCCGCCGGGGCGTCTCCACAACCACCCGCCGGGGTCGTTTTCACACCGCATAACCTTATACGTTAACGGATAAATAGACGCTCCATCGGAGCATATCAACAAAATATGACTGTTTACCAACAAATCAACAAAAATAAATGGAAAAGCGCCTTTTTGATGGCGATATTTATCGCATTTGTGTTAGGTTTGGGGTATGTGTTGGGTGAATATATGGGCGGCTATGGGTATGGTGGCGTATTTTATGCGGTGATTATTTCCAGCTTTATGGTGTTGTTTAGCTATTTTGGTGGTGATAAAGTCTCACTATTTACTGCCGGCGCACGCGAAGTACAAAAAAAAGATAACCCATATGTGTGGAATATGGTCGAAAATGTGGCTATTACTGCCGGACTTCCGATGCCACATGTATACATTATTAATGACCCAGTCATGAATGCGTTTGCCACAGGCAGAAACCCAAAACACGCTTCTATTGCATTAACCGCTGGCATTATTGAAAGATTGGAAAATGAAGAATTAGAAGGAGTGATTGCACATGAGCTTTCTCACATCAAAAATTATGATACCCGCCTGATGATGCTCGTTGTAGTACTCGTTGGTGCAGTCACGCTGATTGCTGATTGGACATTTCGATTCCACTTTTTTGGTCGAGAACGTCGTGGTGGAGGCAGACGTGAAGGAGGACAAATCGAACTCATTTTTATGGTTGTCGGTTTGGTGCTCATTATTCTCTCCCCCATTATTGCGGAGCTGATTAAACTTGCCATTTCTCGTAAACGTGAATATTTGGCAGATGCAAGTGCTGTATTATTAACGCGCTATGCAGATGGTCTTGCGAATGCATTACGTAAAATTGACGCACAAAGCCACGACACAATGCAGCGCGCAAACCAAGCAACAGCTCACCTCTTTTTTGCAAATCCATTTGGAAGAAAAGGCAAATTTAATGGAGTGCGAAAACTATTTTCTACGCATCCGCCGATCTCCGACCGTATTGCAGCCCTTGAAAAAATGAGTGGAATGAGTGCATAATGTAAGGGCACAAAATTTTGTGCCCCAACTTGCCCCGTACAGGCGCAAAATCTTGCGCCCCAATTTGCCTCGTACGGGCGCAAAATCTTGCGCCCCAACAATTAACCCATACCACACAAATGGTTAAAGAAAATGCACATCAACAAATTATTCCCATTACGCAGGCATTTCATGAATCTGTTGCATTATACGTACAGCATATCATCAAACTTGCTGCGATTGCCTTTATTCCTGCAATTGCGTCTATTCTTTTACTTACTGTTCTCCTGCTTCTTCTATTTTCTGTTGCAATATCTTCTCCATTTACACAGCCAGAAAATATAGCACAAAAACTTTTCTCTTTGACAAATCCTGCAGGATATATAGCACTCTTTCTTTTTCTGTGTATGATACTTATTCAAGTTGTGGGTTTCATTGCGCTCGTGTATACAACCGTTCACCATGAGCAAACAACTATTCTAGGGGCATTTAAACACGCATTTCATTTCTTATGGCGGTTTGTCCTATTTGGTATTTTACTCATGTGCGTGATCGCTATGGGGCTTATAGTTGGATATATTATTATTATTCCTATTGGAGCGCTGCTTCGTGCCATTTCGCTTGATGTACTCAATTCTACATTTAACTGGCTTATCCTTATTCCCATAATCGCCAGTGCTATTGCCTCCACATTTTTTATTTTTAGCACATTCATTATTGTAGAAAATGATGTGCGTGTGGGCGAATCTATGCGTCGAAGTTATGCATTAGTGAAACCATTTTTTTGGCCGGTTGTAGTTCGCGTGTTACTGCTGTATGTGGTGATTACTACTGTTGCATTTCTCTTCCAGTTTGTTCCACGCTTGGGAAATATACTTTCCATGACATTGATTACACCATTTTCCATTGTATACCTCTCTATTCTGTATAAAAGTATACAGAAAAATACACGCAAATCATGAACGCCGATATTTTAGAAAAATTCACCACTCATTTGCGCAATACATTAGCGCGATGCATAGACCTTGCATGGGAGCAACACGTTTCTTCCATTCCTCCACTTTTTTTATTGATTGGCGTATCAGAACAACGTAACAGTGTTGGCGCACGGGTATTACGAAAACATCATATTTCTTCAAAAGTATTGTTGCAATACATGCCTTCACGCGCGAAAGAAATAGAACAGGCTTCTTTGAATTCGATACAACAGATGCCACAAAAACAATCTGTAGAAGAACAAACATTTTGGCCTCTGTTTTCTCAAGAAGCACAAATAATTATTGAGCAAGCTGCACTAACCGCGCTGCAATTACATCATCGATATATCGGTACCGAACATCTACTCTTAGCTTTAGTACAACGTTCGGATGCGACCATTCAAAAAATATTTCAAGAACACAAAGTGACACCTGATGTACTGCATCAACAATTATCCAACGCCATGAATAGCACATCAAAATTTGCCGAGGTGCAATCACTGTTCAATGCATCTCAATCACAACAAAAAGGTAGTACAGCGCATGTTGCATTAGGAAAAGAAAAAGAACCAGAATCAACAACACCGGCACTGGATTTTTTTGGAACAGATTTAACAAGCGTGCAGATAACAAAAAAACTTGACCCCGTTATTGGGCGTGCAAAAGAAATTCAGCGCATGATGCATATTCTTTCACGTCGATCAAAAAATAATCCCATCCTCATTGGTGAAGCCGGAGTGGGAAAAACAGCCATTGTTGAAGGGCTGGCAAAACGTATTGCTTCTTCCGATGTGCCAGATGTATTGCTGCACAAACGTATTATTGCCATAGATATGGGATCGATCATTGCCGGCACAATGTATCGAGGAGATTTTGAAGCGCGCATAAAACAATTGATTGAAGAAGTAAAAGCACACCCGGATATTATTTTGTTTATTGACGAAATACATACATTAGTGGGAACCGGCGGTGTGAATGGCGGCACGCTGGATGCGGCAAATATTTTAAAGCCAGCTCTTGCGAAAGGGGAAATTCGTTGTATTGGCGCAACCACTGCAGATGAGTATCGCAAACACATTGAACATGATCCGGCGCTTGAACGGCGTTTTCAACCTATTTCTGTTGCCGAACCTTCTGCAGATGAATCAATTGAAATTCTTTCCGGTCTACGTAAACAATTTGAAGAATTTCATCATGTAGATATTTCGGATGAAGTCATCAAAATAGCAGTGCAGTTATCGGTTCGTTTTTTGCCTGAACGAAGGCTGCCGGATAAAGCAATTGATTTACTGGATGAAGCCGGTGCCCGCACACATGTGCATCGTTCGTTGCCACCACTCATAAAAAAATTCAATATTTGTACTCGCATGTTACTGGAAGTACAACAACAAAAAGATCATGCAGTACGTACAGAACAGTTTCAAATAGCCATGGGTCTCAAACAAAAAGAAGACTCACTCACTAAAAAACTGCATCTCTTGAAGCAGCAGCTCAAAAAATCACACATCCCCCGCGTAGTACTTACAACAAATGATGTTGCGGAAGTTGTATCAGCCATGACGACTATTCCGCTTGAGCACATTATTTTTTCGCAACAAAAACGTGTAGCCAATATTCAGCAACAAATGCGTGAACATATCGTAGGGCAAGATGAAGCGATTCAAATGATTGCAAATGTATTAAAACGTTCGTATGCCGGCCTTTCTTCACCACACAAACCACTCGGAACATTCTTGTTTTTAGGGCCTTCGGGTGTGGGGAAAACAGAATGCGCAAAAGTACTTGCCGAGCGTATTTTTGGCAGTCGTGCAGCACTGATTCGTGTAGATATGTCTGAATTTTCTGAAAATTTTACCATATCAAAACTCATTGGCGCTCCTGCCGGTTATGTTGGCCACAATGAACGTAACCCATTTGTTGACCAGATACGTCGCAAACCATATTCTGTGGTATTGTTTGACGAAATAGAGAAAGCTCATCCGGATATTTTTGGGTTACTCTTGCAAATTTTGGATGATGGACGACTGACAGATTCTGCCGGACGTGAGCTTAATTTCCGCAATTGTATTATTATTCTTACTTCCAACATAGGTGTGGAACGATTCAATAAACAAGCGGAAATAGGATTTGAAACAGAAAAGAAAAAAATAGCAGCAGTAGAATTTAAAAAAGTCACTTCCACCATTCTGCAAGAACTGCCAGATTTCTTTCCGCAAGAGTTTTTAAACCGCATTCATCACCATATTGTTTTTCATCCGCTCAGCGAAAAAGATATTGAACATATTATTGATGCGCAGTTTCGTTTGATTCAACAACACGTACACGAACGCGGCATCACCCTTCGCCTATTGGCTTCTGCTCGAACTTGCATTGCAAAAAAAAGCTTTAATCCACAAGAAGGGGCACGGCGCATACAACGCATGCTTGCG
>DATDUS010000031.1:0-4615 GCA_035290285.1 Patescibacteria group bacterium | reverse complement strand
AATAATTACTAATATTAGTTATGATCATACAGCTATACTTGGCAACACGTTAGAAAAAATTGCATGGCATAAAGCTGGCATTATAAAAAAAGGTTCTGCTATTTTTTCATCAGAAACAAAACCTGCTGTTCAAGCAGTACTCAACAAAGAAGCAAAGCAATTCAATCAAAAGGTGCAATACATTCAACCATCACGCGAATATGAAACGCAAATGCCAGGAAAACACCAACAATGGAATGCGGCACTCGCTGCTGCAGTTGGACACTATTTAAGCATTGATGAATCAAATGTTGAAAAAGGAATTGCGGAAGCAAGACTACCAGCTCGCATTGAACTGATGCAAACAGCACCGCGCGTCATTCTGGATGGTGCGCATTCTACGGCAAAAATAGAAGCGCTCGTACACAGTTTAGAACAATTCCGACCGTGGCAAAAACTTCATCTTCTATTTGCAGCCAAGGAAACAAAAGAATTATATGATCTTCTTGCTCCTCTTGCACCACTTATTGACGCAGCCTATATGACTTCTTTCACTTTACCAGGATTCAAATCTCAAGCACCGGAAGAGGCTGCTATTCTATTGAAACAAATGCGTTCAAATGTTCCTGTTATTTGTGAAAATGACGCACATACTGCATTAAGAAAATGTCTACTACAAGCAGCTCCTGATGATATGATTATTATTACTGGATCACTCTATTTAGCTGGAAAACTACGTATCCATTGGATTCCAGAACAAACAATTATCGAGCAACAAGCTACTTTTCCTCAATGACGATTTTGATACCCTTGGGGCAAACTCCATTCCATTTAATACAATAGCGTCAGCCTTCGGCTGATGCAAGTAAATTGAATGGATGCTTCCTGAGACAGCGAGCAAAACCCGCAAACAATATTGTAAAAATTTGACAAATAGTATTCTCTCGATTATAACAACTGACATTGCTACTAAAAAGTCAAATTAAAACGCTTATTATGAAACTTGTCATTGTAGAATCGCCTACCAAGGCAAAAACTATTTCTCGTTTTTTGGGAAAAGAATATAAAGTTGAATCTTCTTTCGGCCATGTTCGTGATTTGCCAAAAAGTAAACTCGGCGTTGATGTAGAGAATAATTTTGAACCGCAATATGAGATTCCACTGAAGGCAAAAAAACGCGTTACAGAACTCAAAAAATTAGCTGAAAAAGCAGATGCTATTTATCTTGCAAGTGATGAAGATCGCGAAGGAGAAGCAATTGCTTGGCATTTACTTACTATTTTAGTAAATAAAAAAAGTAAAAAAATACCCACAATCAAACGTATCGCTTTCCACGAAATTACGAAAGAGGCCATTATGCATGCATTGGAAAATCCTCGCGATTTAAACCTCCACGCAGTAGACGCACAACAAGCGCGCCGTGTGCTAGACCGATTGGTGGGTTATGAATTGTCTCCTTTTTTATGGAAAAAAATATATCGTGGTCTTTCTGCTGGGCGTGTTCAATCCGTTGCTGTACGTTTAATTGTTGAGCGTGAACGCGAAATTCAAGCATTTAATCCACAAGAATACTGGACGATTGATGGACTCTTTTCAAAAGATCAAAAAGAATTTGAAGCGCAATTATCAAGCATTGATGGAAAATCACTCAAAAAATTAGATATTAAAGAAAAAAAATCTGCTGAACAAATTGTGAAGGAATTACAGAATGCAAAATATCAAATTAGCAATGTTGAAAAAAAGGAGCGACATCGCAAACCCAATGCTCCGTTTACTACCTCAACACTCCAACAAGAAGCAAATAACAAACTGGGATTCTCTGCAAAGCAAACCATGATGCTTGCTCAACAGTTGTATGAAGGTATTGCTATTGATGGTGCTTCAACTGGTCTTATTACTTATATGAGAACAGACTCGGTAAATTTAGCAGAAAAATTCTTGAGCGAAGCAGCACAATTTGTGACAGAAACGTATGGCAAACAATATGCAGAACGAAAAACCTATACAACAAAATCAAAAAATGCTCAAGAAGCACATGAGGCTATTCGCCCAACTGACACAACCATTGTTCCAGAATCAATCAAACAACATCTCGATCCAAAACAATTCAAACTCTATAACCTCATTTGGAGCAGAGCTGTTGCTTCGCAAATGACAGCAGCAATTATTCAATCAACCAGTATTGATATCACCGCTAATCAATATACCTTTCGAGCAAATGGTTCTATTATTCAATTTGATGGATGGCTTAAAATTTATTCGGACAAAATAACAGAAAACATTCTGCCTGAATTCGTAAAAGGCGATGATGTAATATGTACAGAAGTAAAAGCAAACCAACACTTCACTGAACCACCAGCTCGATATACTGAAGCAGCATTAGTGAAAGCGTTGGAAGAGCGCGGCATTGGCAGACCTTCTACCTATGCTCCCACTATTTCAACTATTCAAACGCGTGGGTATATCAAAAAAGAAGAACGTAAACTCATACCTGAAGAAGTTGGATTTTTAGTAAATGATTTATTGGTAGAACATTTTCGTGATGTTGTTGATTACGATTTCACAGCAAAAATGGAGGAGGATTTAGATAAAATTGCAGAAGGTGAAAAAAAATGGCAACCAATTATCGAAGAATTTTATACTCCATTTAAACAAAATTTGATACAAAAAGATCAAGAAATTTCCAAAAAAGAAATTACTGAACAAGCTTCAGATGAAAAATGTCCAAAATGTGAAAAACCGATGGTGATTAAAATGGGTCGGTTTGGGAAATTTTTAGCATGTACCGGCTACCCAGAATGTAAAACAACAAAACCCTTAGGTGAAGATGGGCAACCAGCAAAAGAAGAAACAACTGATTTAAAATGTGAAAAATGTGGTAGCCCAATGACGAAAAAATTTGGCCGATTTGGAGCTTTTTATGGGTGCTCAAATTATCCCGACTGTAAACACATTGTTAATATTGAAAAAAAGACTGGAGTAAAATGCCCAAAATGTAATGAAGGAGATATTATTGAAAAACGTTCAAAATTTGGAAAAACGTTTTATGCGTGCAATAAATATCCTGCGTGTAAAAATGCATATTGGTCTAAACCAACAGGTGAAACATGCCCGGATTGCAAATCATTACTTGTGTTTGGCGCAAAAAATACTATTCGTTGTTCAAACAAAGAATGTACATTTAAGAAAGTTGCAGCTGAAGCAGAAAACGCAAAATAAAAACCTCATGGTGGTCTGCTTGAAGTTGAAAAAGATTTGAAGAGAGGGTACAGTAAAGAGTGTCTATGCAAAATCATACTAATACTCTTACAAAAAATAATCTCACTATTCGTGATCTGTTGCGTCTTGCCAAAAAAAACAATCTCGACGTAGATCTTATTCAGCTTGCATACGAATTTGCTGAAAAGGCTCATAAAAATCAAAAAAGAAAATCAGGCGAACCGTATATTGTGCACCCGCTCGCCGTTGCGTACCTATTAGTGGAATTAGGATTAGATTCAGAAACAGTTGCTGCTGGTCTTTTGCATGATGTACCCGAAGACACCCCTACCACATTGCATGAAATCAAAAAAGAATTTGGGAAAGAAATTGCATTTCTGGTAAAGGGCATTACAAAACTCGGATTAGTAAAATACCGTGGTGTAGATCGATATGTTGAAAACTTACGACACATGTTTATTGCTATGGCAGAAGATGTGCGCGTGGTACTGATGAAGTTTGCTGACCGAATTCATAATTTACAAACACTTCAAGCTTTACCGCCGGAAAAAAGGCGTCGCATTGCACTTGAAAGTATTGAAATATATGCGCCGATAGCGAATCGTCTTGGGATGGGAGAAATACGCGGACAATTGGAAGATTTATCATTCCCTTACCTCTACCCCGAGGAGTATGCATGGCTGATGAAAAAATTTGGACCACATTTGAAAGAAAAAGAAGAACTGATTCAACAATTGATTGCATTTTTACAGAAAGAGTTTAAAAAACATCATATCCCCATTGTGGCGATTCACGGCAGAACAAAACACTTATATTCGCTGTATCAAAAATTGCTCTGTTATAATAGGGATATCACCAAAATTTACGATCTTGTTGCTTTACGCCTTATCGTAAAAGATGTTTCTACCTGCTATGAATCATTGGGTATTATTCATGAATTTTGCAAACCACTTAAAGGACGCATTAAGGATTACATTTCACAACCGAAACCAAATGGGTATCGATCGCTACATACCACTGTATTCATGCCTCCACAATTTGCAAAGGACGAAGTGCATGGAGAAATTGTTGAAATACAAATTCGAACTAAAGAAATGCATAATGATGCAGAATTTGGTATTGCAGCTCACTGGAAATATAAAGAAGAGGATCATAAAGAAGTAATTGCTGATCACCGATTGGATTGGATGCGCCAAATTGTTGAAATACAAAAAGAAGTACAAGATGATCAACTACTTGAAACATTAAAAATTGATGTATTTCAAAATTATATTTTCGTATTTACTCCTTTAGGAGATGTTATAGAATTACCGGAAGATGCAACACCAGTGGATTTTGCATATCAAATTCACACGGATCTTGGAGATAAATGCTGTGGAGTAAAAATTAATGACCAAATCGGCAGTTTAAATTCAAA
>DATDUS010000030.1:0-2374 GCA_035290285.1 Patescibacteria group bacterium | reverse complement strand
AGAATGTGAAAAAAAGTTTGTACATCGCTGCAAGTATAACCATAATAAACGATGCCGTTCTAATGCATGACATTTCGGGCAACGTGCATTTTGACGCTTGTCGTTTGGAAGAAATTTTCGAAACGATTCACCACAACACGGACAAAATACTGCATTGCCACTATAGAGAAGAGATTGATAGGTGCTACGTACGCGTAACCGTACCGATGGTGTAATATACTGAGAAATTATTTTTTTTATGTTTGTCATAAGTGTAAACGTATTATAACACTTTTCCACGCATATCTTGAGGCACGACACATCCAAAATCATGCAATATGGTTGGTGTCACATCTAAAATACTGATATCCTCTCGTTTCCCACTTCCCCTACGCTTTGGATCATATTTTACAAAAATACCCTTCCAATCGTGCACACCATAATCCAATCCTCGATCATCATGATCAATATAGTGCTGGTTATAGCCGATAGTTCCTGCTACTTTCCAATATAAATCACCCCAAAAAACTAATAATTCCGGCACATCTCCTTTTGGCTCCTGATACAATTCAGAAGAACGATAGATACGATGTTTTAATGTCTCCCCTTTCGGACCTTTCACATTTAATAATTGTGATCGCAATTCTTCTAATAACGCATCAACTGCGGAAGGTTCAACGATTCCTTGTGGTTCACGACCTTTCACATTAATAAATAAGCGTGAATAAAAACCGCCCCATGCCCATGCTTTCGTTTTACTCCAGTCTACCTCACATTGTTCAATGCTTGTTGGTTTTTCCGGATATTTTTTTAATGTGAGATACCCATTATCCATGAGCCATTCATTAATGACAAACATACCATCCATACGTTTTGCGCCATGATCAGAAACAATGTAAAAAATGGTATCTTTTGGAGCCAGTTGTTTTAATTCTCCAATAAATTGATCAATATACTGATAATAATGACGAATTTTTTCTTCAAATGGATTACCTGGTAGATAATCTTTGTGTGTTGAATCAATATATTGCCACAGATAATGATGAATGCGATCCACTCCCATTTCTACCATCATTAAAAAATCCCACTCTTTATTCTTGATCCAGTCCCGCATAATTTTTTGACGTTGATTTGTCATTGTATAAATTGTTTCGAGCACTTTTTCAGGTGGTTCTTTTGAACGATTTGCAAAATCAAAAATATAATCTTCTGGTGCCACAAGGTCAAGAATTTCTTTTTTAAGACTCGCTGGATAGGTAAAATCGACGCTCGTATTCGGAGTCAGAAAACACGTTACCATATGACCGTTTACCGGTGTTGGAGGATACGTCTGCGGCACACCTAAAAGCCCTACCTTTTTCCCTGCATCACCAAGATATTCCCATAATTTTTTTTCCGTAATAGAACGACCGGTAGCAATATCCATAGAATGATAATCTGAACCAGCTTTTCTTGATCGAAATCCATATACTCCTAAATCACCCGGGGTTTTCGACGTCATCATCGACATCCATGCTGGCACAGTAATGGGTGGGATAGTGCTGGTCATTTCTCCCCACGTTCCCTGTTCCATGCAGCTGGCAATATTTGGCAAATCATTTTTATATGCATCAAATACTAATTGTGGTGTTGCGCAATCTAAACCGATGACAATAACCTTTTGTGTCTGTTCCATAAAACAATTACGAAGAATGAGTCATTTTTTTTAAATAAGAAAATAATACTTTCCGAAAAGTTTTTGCTTCGCTTGTAGGCAGGACAATGCCGGCAACTTCCGACTTCCCTCCGCAGATATACCCTTCTGAACGTGCAAAGTCAACTACTTTTCCTAAATGCAAATCATATTTCCATCTTCGAACATACATACTGGTTTCTCTTCCTCTGCGTTGCTCAATTACCACAATCTGTTTCGGATATTGTTTAGATTTTAATCGCCCAGCTTCAGATGTAATGTTAAATGGTGACACAATCAATTGATAATAAATAGTATCCGAAATCCGATCCATCGGACACGCATGCAGCCTATTCAATTCTCCTTGAATGCGTTCATTACATTCTACTAAACGTTTGTGTGTGAGTGATTGTCTCGGATCAATCCGTAAAAGCTGTATTGCGTCTTTCATTGCTTTTTCATCTTTTACCATAAATGCGGCATCAATAAATTTTGCCAAATTAAGCAAAAATTGAAATGAAACACGATATGTTTTCATCGTTTTTTGTATAGCAGGAAAAAATTTCTTATCCTCTACTAAGCGTTCTGCTTGATCACGAACTGCTCCAATAATAGCTGTAAGAGAATACGATTTTTGTAAATAATCAGCAATTAATAACGAACAACCGGGATATCGAGCATCTTGTATACCTGGTCGTTTAATATGCTCTGTTTGTGCATGAT
>DATDUS010000029.1:0-4092 GCA_035290285.1 Patescibacteria group bacterium | reverse complement strand
ACGATATAAAAGGAATGGTATTGCCCATGAAAAGTGTTGGTGTGCAAGGGGACATTCGTTCATATCAACATCCTGTATTACTGTATGATGCAAAAATTGATTGGAACATATTGGGAGAATTATCCACTCAATTAACAAATAAAATTGTCGGAATAAATCGCGTGGTAGTTCACTGTGGTGGGCATAGTATCCCTTCTGATTTGAAAGTGAAAAAAGGATATCTGACCACAGACCGCCTTGATATATTGCGCCAAGCAGATACGGCTGTAGAAAACATTATTCGTCAGCACAATCTGTATAATGCTATCTGGCAATTTCCAGTTATTTTACTACCCCTTTCCTTTCAAAAAGGTGAAACAATTGTATTACGTCCTATTGAATCACAAGAAGCTATGACCGTGAACTTTTACCCTATGAACACAACAATTCTTCAAGAAATAGTCGAAACAGTACTTCAAATTACCGGTGTGGATGCAGTCCTATACGATATTACTAACAAACCACCAGCAACTATTGAGTGGGAGTAATACAGCATCTTGATTCAAACCCTTACGTTTGACATACAAAGTACCTGCACGATACACTTCACGCATGAAAAAACACCAAAAACACGCCACAATGCCATTTAAAGTAGCTATGCTACTTCTTTTAACTACCTTTGTTGTAGGATTGTATTGGTACATGACGACCTTAGGCACTGTCGCAAAATAATTTGTGCAGTCCGTGCTCAGATTTGCGCCAGATTTGTTCAAAAAATTTCGAGGAATATCGAGATATTTCGAGGAATTTTTTGGGCAAAGATGGCGTGAAGATGAGTGCGGAATGCGTAAATTATTTTGCGACAGTGCCTTACGTTGACAACAGTTTCCCACTCGTGATATATATAGTATACACCCCTCAAAAATAGAGACGCTCACCACCCGTTATTTGGGTGTTTTTGTTACCCAAATTTTACACGATGGATGAAACGTTCTTTAAAATATGATATAATATGTGCGCTATGACGAAATCAAAAAGTACGGCAACACCCAAAAAAAAACGCGGAGAAATCAAACAAGAAGCTGAAAAAAAACAAGAAATAAAAAAATACTCCTGGGATGCACAGGGAGAAGATGTTCAACAAGGGCTTTTAGTTATTATTCTCTTTGCATGCGCTGCTATTTCTTTTTTAAGTTTCATTCATGCGGCCTCGGATGTTGGAATATGGGTGAATAGTATACTCGGACACATTTTCGGATGGGGAAGATATGTGATACCAGCTGTTCTTGCTGTGCTGGGATATGTCTTTTTACATCCAGAAACCTATCGTATTCGAATGGTAAATTATCTTGGATTGGCATTGTTTCTCCTGAGTGGTCTTGCGCTTCTGTATTTAACAATTCCTATATCACAGATGTCTGAAGCAATATCTGCCGGTCAGGGTGGTGGCTACTTTGGTTTACTATTCTTTTATCCACTCATGCGTTTTGCAGGTATTTGGGTCACCATTGTTGTGCTGCTCGGCATATTTATTGCATCATGGCTCATTATGTTCAATACTTCACTGAAAACATTATTTGAACATATACAACAAATCCGTTGGGTAGTAAGACCGCTGCAATGGATTCGATCTCGTGTGCATGCGCGTATACATGGTTATGCAATTGATACAAAAAAAGAAGAGCAAAATGATCTAGAAGAAACAGAGCAACACACAGCAAATGAACAAGAAGATGAAGCAAGTCAATTATTTTCTCAAAAAGAAATTGCCTCTTCCGGCGCAAAATCATATCCAGCAACGGAGAAAGATCTAAAACAGATGGAACTGATTCCAAAAGAACCAACACGTAAGAGACATCGAAAAATTGATTTACCTATTGACCTACTTTCTAATCGCAACGAAAAACCAACAAGCGGTGATATTGAGTTGAATAAAATAAAAATTCAAGAAACACTGCATAATTTTGGCATTGAAGTAGAAATGGGTGATGTGAGTGTGGGACCCATGGTTTCACAATATACTCTCAAGCCCTCACAAGGCGTCAAGCTTACTCAAATAACGAGCCTTCACAATGATATTGCTCTTGCTCTTGCCGCTCATCCTATTCGTATTGAAGCGCCGATTCCTGGACAATCACTCGTTGGTATTGAAGTGCCAAACAAAGCAGCCGCAACAGTTACTTTACGCGAAATTCTCACATCAAAACAATTCAAACAGCGAAAAGATCAACTGGCACTCTGCCTTGGAAAAGATGTATCAGGCAAATCATATACGGCATCCATTGCTTCTATGCCGCATTTACTCATTGCCGGTGCCACTGGTTCCGGTAAATCAGTCTGCATTAATGGAATTATTTTGAGCCTTCTGTACCAAAATTCACCGGATGATTTGCGATTCATTATGATAGACCCCAAGCGCGTAGAATTATCCGTATATAACGGCATTCCCCATTTATTGACACCCGTGATCACCGATATTGATAAAACAATCAACTCTCTTAAATGGACTGTGGCAGAAATGGATCGACGATACGAACTACTTTCTCGAGCAGGAAAAAGAAATATTGCTTCTTTTAACGCGATTGTCGAAGAAGATGAAAAAATGCCGTATATTGTATTTGTCATTGATGAATTGGCAGATCTTATGTCTGTGGCAGCAAACTCGGTTGAAGCAGCCATTGTACGTTTGGCACAAATGTCACGCGCTGTAGGCATTCATTTAATACTGGCGACACAGCGGCCATCAGTTAATGTTATTACCGGTCTTATTAAAGCCAATATGCCGGCGCGTATCGCTTTTTCTGTCACTTCTCTTGTGGATTCGCGAACGATTTTAGATTTTTCCGGTGCAGAAAAGCTACTTGGCCGTGGAGACATGCTCTATATTGATGCAAAAATATCCAAACCAAAACGATTACAAGGAGCATTGGTGACAGATGATGAAATAGAACGTATCGTAGCGCATCTTACTGCTTCTGGCGACCCTGATTATAATACGGATGTGACAGATAAATCAGTAAAAGTCAGTATTCCAGGTTTAACCAACATGGGAGGAGGCACCGAAGAAGCGAGTGATGACTTATTAGAAGAAGCCAAAAAAATAATTGTACAGGCAGGTAAAGCATCAGCATCGTTGTTGCAGCGCCGTTTACGTATAGGATATGCTCGTGCAGCAAGAATCTTAGATATTTTAGAAGAACAAGGATTTATTGGACCAGCTGAAGGTGCAAAGCCACGTGAAATTCTCATAAATAACGAAGATGGTATGGAAATACAGGAAGAACAAGCAATAGAAATCAGAGAACAACAAGAGGAAAAGGTGAATGAGGAATTTTCGCAAGAAAAATCATCTCAACCAACTTCAGAATCAGAAAAAAACCATGTTTAAAGAGCAGCCAATTCTTCGTCACAAAACAATTGGAGAACAATTGCATGCTGCCAGAGAAAGTACCGGGAAAACCACACGCCTGTTTGCTGAACAATTACGTATTTCTGAGCATCATCTTGATGCATTAGAGCGGGGGCGGTATAATGATTTACCATCACCTGTGTATATTAAGCATTATATACGATTATATGCAGAGGCATTGGAAATTCCATGGAGACGACTGCAAGAACAATATGAACAAGAAATTCGTGTATATCATACCAGTCAAAAAAAAGAGAGAAAGACGAACGCACATACTATTCACACGATTCAAAAAAAAAGGAAAGAACGAAAACAACGTGGCAGTACCGTATCACTATCTATGTCAGATGGACACAGCCAACGGGCATTGGTCATCTACCATTTCATAAAAATAGCAATAGTTGTTGTCGTCGTCCTTGGCTTGGTTATATATGTTGTGTGGGGTATTGCTCGACTATTTAGTCCCCCGCCTCTGCATATTGTACAGCCAGACCATGATCTGATTGTCACAGAATCCTCTACTACTATTAGTGGCATTACTGCTCCAGAAATGACGGTAACAATTAATGAACAACGGATTGCTGTAGATCCGAAAGGGTATTTTTCTGCAAATATTACGCTTCGAGAAGGGCTGAACACAATACGTATTGCGGCAAAAACAAAATTAAGTCAAGAACGTGTGATAATGCGCAATATATTGTATG
>DATDUS010000028.1:0-2967 GCA_035290285.1 Patescibacteria group bacterium | reverse complement strand
GCTGAAGCCATCACTGAGCATTCAATATGCCAACCTGGTCGACCCCTGCCAAGCGGTGTGTCCCAAAAAATATCGCCATCCGCAGAATTCCACATTTTCCACAATGCAAAATCTGCCGGGTTTTCTTTAGAATATTCGTCTTGGCTTACTCGGGCACCCACACGCAGTTCTTTCTTTTCGAGTTGAGAAAGTTTTCCATATTGCGGGAATTTGTTTATAGCAAAATACAGTGAGCCATCCTCCCCTTTGTATGCAATACCTTTTTGCAACAAATCTTGAATAAAAGCTACCATTTGGTCAATATATTCAGTTGCTCGGGTCACTACATCTGGCTTTATTGTATTCAATGCCCTCATTTCGTCCCAAAAATCAGCTTCTACATTTCGTGTTAATGAGGTAAATGCATTTTTTTGCCCAGCAGATCGTTTAATAGTTTTATCATCAACATCAGTAATGTTCATGACATGTGTGACTTGGAATTTGTTTGCGAATAATACACGCTTGAGAAGATCGTTAAAAATATATGCTCGGAAATTGCCAATATGTGCTGCATCATAGACCGTTGGACCACAGGTATACAAAGATACTATCGGCGGATGGATAGGTGTAAAAATTTCTTTTTTTCGTGTAAGGCTGTTAAAAAATTGTAATGCCATGTACCTGTATATTATTGCAACCACCGTTTTTTCCAAAATAAAAAAATAATTCCACTTGATACACAAAATAAAAGGGTGGTAATAATCCAAAAATCAAGTGGATGACCGACAAAGGGAATATGACGCGCATTCATTCCAAAAATGCCGGCAAGCACACCCATTGGCAACAATACTACTGAAGCAGCAGTAAGTGTTTTCATGACATTATTTAATGTGTGAGAAATAAGCGCATCATTTGCATCTTCTAATGCTTCAATCGTTTCTTTGTTGGATTCCAGCATGCCCCAAATTTCATTCGCTGAATCTATTAACTCTTCTAGACGTAAGTGATATTTTGTAAATTGCATGACTTTTTCGCCGTCTTCTTGATTAAGAATATGCCGTATTATTGTTGAATAATTTCGCATTGCCCGCCGAATGTCAGTAATATTTCTTCGTAATATCAGAATATCAGTCACTAAATTTTTCATAGTATGTCCGCCAAATATTTTACGCTCCAGTTCAAAAAGTTGTGCGTTTACAGAATCAATGAGTGGGTACACACTATCAAGCAGATGATTGAGTAATTGAAAAAAAAGGTGTTCAACATGGTTGGAAAATAGCAGATTTCGTTGTTCTTCCTGTTGCTGGCAATGTTGTACCAGTTTTTGAAAGAGCGGTAGGCGCCCTTCATGAATAGTAATGAGAAAGTTGCTACCAATAAAAAAATCAATTTCCTCTGTAGAGATTGTTTTTGTTTTTTCATGATATAATGGAAAAAGTGCTGCAAGAAAGAGATAAGTTTCTCTGCGTGTTACTTTTAAATGAGTTGTTGGTTGAAGTGCATCTGAAGCATCTATATGCTGCAAAGCATATTCAGATTCAATGCGTTGAATGTCTTTTTTTGTGGGTTGTACAATATCTATCCATTCAATATTATTGCCATTCTTCTTGTATGTAATGGTTGTGTAACTCATGAGTGTAGTGTATCATATGCATCGTCTTCATTCAATTGTGGTAGGGGACTAATTGTTGCAGAACCATTTGTTTTATGGTATGCTGTAGGTTAGGTATGCATTTTATTTTTTTTAAAAAATCTAGTTAATTTCATGTATGGGACTCTTCAAGAGAGAAAAAGAATTACGAATCGGAGGGGGTCACGAGCAAAATGTGCGTCCAATTGAACAGCCGGATATACAAAAATCACAGCAGGAATTGCAACGCTCTCAGGAGCAGCATACTCAATCACAAGAGAGTAAAGGGTCAGAAATTCAACAACCTGGAGTAACGGGTACTCAAACAGCGCAACAACAAACCGGAACAGCACAAACAATCCAACCGAAAACTGCGGAGCGTATTGAAATAGAAAAAGTGCTTTCTGAAGGTTTGGCAGGACTGTATCAGTCAATGACGCCCGAAGAGCAGGAACAATTTCGTTTAAAAGGAGAAGAGGCGGCAGGTGCGATAGAATTATTAATGCATACATTTAAAGCAACAGCACGAAAAGTGTTATCATTGATTCGTGAATGGCTTGCGACGATTCCACGAGTGAATAAATTTTTTTTAGAGCAAGAATCAAAGTTAAAAACTGATAAATTTATGCAACTGCAGAAAAAAATGCGGAAAGAAGAACGTATCAAAAAAATTCGAAGAGACTCATAATATATGATGAATTTTTTTCTTGGGTTAGATACGACAATACTCATGGCTTTGTATATAGCAGGTTCAGCATTGTTTTTTCTTATAGCATTATTTTTTTTGCGTTTCTTTTTAAGCCGCAGCCTTCGAAAGCCAGATGCATTTCATATGTCTGTACTGCGAATTGTGCTGCCAAAGGAAGGACAAGAGGATGAGCAAAAAAGTGCATCATTGAGCGCCGAGCAAATAAAAGAGAAAATTTCTGTGGCAGAGGTTTTTTTTGCTACCATGGGAGGAGTGAAAGCGCAACGAGGATTGAAAGCATTTCTTTTTGGTAGAAATGATCATTTTTCATTAGAAATAGTAGCAGACAAAGAGGGTTTAGTTACTTTTTTTGCAGCAGTTCCACGATATTTAAAACAATATTTTGAACAACAAATTCATGCTCAGTACGAAACAGCCGAAATTGTTGAAGTGGAAGATTATAATATTTTTGAACCCACTGGTATTACTGTTGGTTCTACGCTCACCTTAGAAAAAAGTTATATCTATTCTGTGCACGCCTATGACAAAATGGAATCTGATCCATTGAATTCGCTCACTAATGTGATGTCGAAGTTTGAAAAAAATGAAGGAGCGGCTGTGCAATTTGTATTACGTTCTGCAAAAAGAGAGTGGCACCGTCTTCCAATGC
>DATDUS010000027.1:0-3356 GCA_035290285.1 Patescibacteria group bacterium | reverse complement strand
TTTTCATCATTAAACATAAATTCTGCCAATGCTTTTGCTAGTTCGGTTTTCCCCACACCCGTAGGCCCCATAAAAATGAACGAACCAATAGGGCGCTTTTCTTCAGAAACGCCGGCGCGAGAACGACGAATCGCATTTGCTATGGCTGCAATGGCTTCTTCTTGACCTATCACGCGATTTGCCAGCTCGTCTTCCATATGTTGCAATTTTTCACCTTCCGATTCCAACATGCGCGCAATAGGAATGCCCGTCCAACGCGAAACGACTGCTGCCACATCTTCTTCTGTTACCTCTTCCTTGAGTACACGATTTTTGCGCTGAATTTTTTCCAACTTGGTTTGCAACTCTTCTATTTGTTTTTCAAGATCCGGAATTCTGCCATACCGAATTTCAGCAACTATGCGTAAATCCCCTTCACGTTCTTTAATATCTGCTTCACCGCGTACACGATCAATCTCTTCTTTTATTTCATGAATTTTTGCCAATATGTCGCGTTCATTTTTCCATTGCAATTCTAACTGTTGGGATGATTCTCGAATTTCTGAAAGCTCTCGCTCAATTTTATCTAATGCATCTTTATTACCATCGGTATCTTTTCTCAGCGCTTCTCGTTCTACTTCCAATTGCATCATGCGTCGTTTCATTTTGTCGAGCGCCTCTGGCATAGAATCAATTTGCATACGAAGTGCTGCAGCCGCCTCGTCAATTAAGTCAATTGCTTTATCTGGTAAAAAACGGTCAGAAATATACCGGTGCGATAATTCTGCTGCGGAAATAAGTGAAGCATCCGTAATACGAATTCCATGATGCACTTCATATTTTTCTTTAATGCCACGTAAAATGGCAATCGTATCTTCTACTGTTGGTTCTCCCACATACACTGGCTGAAAACGACGTTCTAATGCGGCATCTTTCTCAATATATTTTTGATATTCTTTAAGAGTGGTTGCACCAATAGCACGTAGTGTTCCACGTGCAAGCGCAGGTTTTAATAAGTTTGCTGCATCAACGGTTCCTTCAGCGCCACCAGCACCGACAATAGAATGGAGCTCATCAATAAAGACAATAATTTGACCATCGCTCCCTTCTACATCTTTAATAACCGCTTTCATGCGTTCTTCAAATTCTCCACGAAATTTGGTACCCGCAAGCAAAGAACCAAGATCAAGAGAAATCACTTCTTTATCTTTTAAAGAATCAGGAACATCGCCTGCGACAATACGTTGTGCCAATCCTTCTACAATAGCAGTTTTGCCTGTACCCGGCTCTCCAATAAGTACAGGGTTATTTTTTGTACGGCGCGACAACACTTGCATGGCACGACGAATTTCATCATCGCGACCAATGACTGGATCCAACTTTTCTTCGCGTGCTCGCTGCGTAAGGTTCTGCCCATACTTTTCTAATGCTTGATATTTTGATTCAGGTTCCGGAGAATCAACGCGATGACTTCCTCTCACCTCTTTTACGACTGCTAATACTTTCTTATAATCCATCCCGAATTCTTTTAACAGTATACGAGTATCTGATTTTACTACTAGCAAAGCTAACAAAAAGTGTTCAATGGAAATATATTCATCTTCTAGCTGTTGCGCCTCTTTTCCTGCTTGAACTAAAATAGTGTTCATGTCTTGACTGACAAATATTTGACCAGAATGACCCACTTTTGGTAATCGAATTAATATTTGATCTAACCGTGCTTCTAACTCATGAATTGCAACATCTAATCGATTCAAAACTGGCAAAATAATTGTTTTTTCTTGCTGTAATAACGTTTTCAACAAGTGTAAAGGAACAATTTGTTGTTGGTTTGATGCGAGAGCTAAATTATGCGTTTGTTGTAAGGCCTCTTGAGCTTTATGTGTTAAACGATTTAAGTCCATAGGTGTTATGTCTAATGAAATAATTGATAAATGGTTTTTCCCAAATAACCACTTTTTCATTCAATACATACTCTATCTAAGAATACGGTACAAATAATAGTGTATTATACTGTATCTATAGTCATAAATCAAGTAACAAAATCATGCAAGCCCTTACGTTGTTTCTTCTTGAGAATACTCTCTATATCAATATGAGGATTTATTTTCTATTAACCATCTCCACAATGGAATATACAAAATGGTCTTCTTGCCGTGCTTCTCTTCTTTATCAAGATCAAAAGTAATCACCAAAAGTGTATTACAGGAGAGTTCGTCACTTGCTTGAAGTAATGCGCTCACTTCTCGCTCTTTTGTTGTATGATGATTCAGTTGATAACAGACCTGTATAATTTGCTGAACTGTTTTTTGATGAGTCACAACAAAATCTACTTCTTTATTATCTTTTGTTTGATAATAATAAATTAAACCCTGATTTCTTCGTAATAATTCTACATACACAATATTTTCCATGATCTTTCCCATATCTTGCGAATTTTGTTGAGATAGCGCTTGTATCATTCCATGATCAATAGTATAGATTTTTTTCGGGCTACGTATCACGTGCTTTAACTTGAATGAAAAAGAATCTATTTGAAAAATGAGAAATGCCTCTTCAAGGTAATTGATATATTGTTTAATGGTATGAGCACTACGCAGATTAAATACATGTTCCAGTTTCCGATAGGTAATGCGAGAACTACTTTGCATCAATACATACAATGACAATTCTTTTAACTCATTGAGTTGACGTATTTGATGCCGTAATGCAATGTCTGTAATAAGGATATCTTGATACAGTGCTCGTAAATACTCATACACATCTGCTTGCTGTATCGCTAACGGTACTCCACCAGTCATCATGTATTCTTGTAATGCTCGCTTATACAGAGCAATAGTTTGTGTCGTGTATTCTTTTTGTACGTGAACTTGTGTATATGTTACATATTCTCTAAAGGAAAACGGATATAAATTATATGTTAAGTGTCTTCCTGTTAAATGGGTTGATAATTCTGTACTTAATAAATTTGCGTTGCTCCCTGTTACTACTATTTTATACCCTTGGCGTTGTAGGCGATTTACAAATAATTCCCAACGCAAAATATTTTGGATTTCATCAAATAGAAAAATATGCACATTGGGCTGAATTTCCAATAATACTTCAAACACATCATTTAACTGTTCTGTGGATAATCCACCGAGACGTTCGTCATCAAAATTAATATATGCGTATTTTTTATCTTGCAATAATTGATGCGCAAAAATCGATTTTCCACATCTTCTCACTCCAGTAATCACAGTAATAAGCTCTGAATTGATACTTTTTCGAGCTTTGGATAGCAATTCACGATCAATAACATGTTTGGTTAATTTTCGGTCAATTTCCGTTCTTTGTTGTATTAATATGTTATGTAGTGCTCTATTATCCATAACTTT
>DATDUS010000026.1:0-6773 GCA_035290285.1 Patescibacteria group bacterium | reverse complement strand
GCGAAATCGATCAAGAAAACTCATACGTGTTTATTTAAAATGGATGACTAATGATTCAAGACTTGCCTGGTCTAATACCAAATACTGAAACTTCATCAAATCAATTACATTTACTGAATCTGCTAAAACCGTATTTGTTTTTTCAATATTTTTTGCTGCTCGATATAATGGTTCATTCTTTTTTGCTGCGGCAATAAGAGCGGAATGAGTTTTAACCGGCAACTGCTGTAACAGTGTTGCAATTTGTTTTGTTTTACCCGTAAAATCATTAAAAGATTCAATGACTACAATATGTTGTTCTGCTGCTTTGTCTGATAATACCATACGAATAGCTTGTCGTCTTTCTTTTGCATTAATCTTTACATTCATGGTTTTTGTGTTGCGAGGACCAAATACAATACCACCTTTCCGCCACTGTGGTGCACGAATGGATCCCTGACGTGCATTGCCGGTGCCTTTTTGTTTCCAAGGCTTTCTACCACCACCGCGAATTTCTCCGCGTGTTTTCGTGTGAGCATACGGCACAAATGATTGAGATCGTTGCAAACGAACAACTGATTGTACCAATTTTTTATTTGGTTTCACACCAAATACTGCATCATCCAATGTGACTTCGCTTACTTGTTCTCCTTTCAAATTGTAAACTGGAACCTTTTCCATAACTATTTCTTGCTAGTCTTTTTTTTGCTGTTCTTAGCTGTCTTTATACAAATAATAGCTCCTTTTGCTCCTGGTACCGCACCTTTAATTCTGATCGAATTTGTTTTTGGATCAATAGAAACTACTTCAATATTTTTTACTGTTACTTGTGCATTCCCCATTTGACCACTCATACGCATACCTTTAAAAACGTGTTGTGGTTCACCAGCACCAATAGAACCAGACATGCGTAACTGATCTTTATGACCATGTGTTTTAAGTGAACCGCTAAAATGATGCCTTTTTACACGACCCGCATATCCTCGACCAATAGATGTGCCCGTCACATCAACCATATCTCCTATTGTAAACACCTCTACAGTAATTTTTTGCCCACGCTCATAGGAATCTGCAGTATGAAATTCTTTTAATACAGCAAATGAGCCCAACTCTTTTAAATGTCCGCGCACTGGTTTGGAGATATTCTTCTGTTTACGTTTACCAAACCCAAGCTGTACGGCTTGATATCCGTCTTTTTCATTATTTTTGACTTGTGTAATGATATTTGGTTGAGCCTCAAGAATGGTTACTGGCATAACTGTTCCGTCTGTTGCGTATTCTTGGCTCATGCCAATTTTTTTTGCAATGATAAACTTCATTGGTTCTCTAAAATTTAATATATCCTCGTTGTACCACTTTGAAAAGGAACTGCATAAAAAACCGTATTTCGCACGTCTCACACATTGCGCCGTGCGAATCACGGTTTTTTTACGTGATACTGTATTCAATTTGCTTCTCGCAATTAAGGAACGATATCATCTTTCTTTTCAGAGATGATCACTCCCCTTCAATTGAGAGAAACTATTTTCAGAATTACCCTGCAACAGGGCTCCTGATATTTTTACATCATTTTAATTTCGATGTCAACACCAGCGGGTAAACTGAGGTTCGAAATCGCATCAATGGTCTTTGCGCTCGGGTCAACAATATCAATTAAACGTTTATGTACACGCATTTCATACTGATCTCTCGCATTTTTATGAACAAATGTCGATTTCAAAACAGTATATTTCGTTTTTTCTGTTGGCAGTGGTACTGGTCCTACAATACGCGCACCAGAACGAATTACAGCGTCTATAATAATTTTTGTTGATTTATCAATAACTTTATTATCGTACGCTCGAATTTTCACCCGAATTTTACTAGACACCACTGATGGTGTTGGCTGAACTGGTTCTTCAATTTTCTTCTTTTTTGTCGCTGGCATGTGTTTAAAAAGAGCATCTACATTCCAGTGGCCCCGATCAATCATTTTCGACCGAGGCACACATGGAACATATTTTTTAATGATTATGCAATGATTTTTGTTATAACTCCCGCACCAACCGTATGTCCTCCTTCACGAATTGCAAACCGTTGTTTTTCTTCCATAGCAACTGGCTTGCCTAATTTCACCTTAAAGGTAACAGTATCGCCTGGCATAACCATTTCTGTTCCTTCTGGCAACGTCACTTCTCCAGTTACATCTGTTGTTTTCATATAGAATTGTGGTTTATATCCATTGGTAAACGGAGTTGCACGACCACCTTCTTCTTTGGAAAGAATCAATACTTCTGCTTCAAAATCTGTGTGAGCAGTAATAGTTTTTGGTTTTGCAAGCACTTGACCACGTTGTACATCTTCTTTCTTGATACCGCGAATCAATAACCCAGCATTATCACCTGCCATACCTTCGTCGAGCTGTTTATTGAACATTTCAATACCAGTCACCACTGTTTTTTGTGTTTCACCTAGTCCGACGATTTCAACTTCTTCATTAATTTTTACTTTACCACGTTCAATACGACCCGTAACTACTGTGCCACGGCCTTCAATAGTAAAGATATCTTCAATAGGCATGAGAAAATCTTTATCAGTATCACGTACTGGTTCTGGAATATATTCGTCTAATGTTTTTAAAAGCTCAACAATTGATTTTTGTGCTTCCGCATCCGTTGGATTTTCAAGAGCTTTTAATGCACTTCCTCGAATAATCGGAGTTGTATCACCAGGAAATTCATATTTATTCAATAAGTCACGAATTTCCACTTCTACTAATGTGAGTAATTCTTCATCATCCACTTGATCACATTTGTTTAAAAATACAACAATAGAAGGTACACCTACTTGACGTGCGAGTAAAATATGTTCACGTGTTTGAGGCATAGGACCATCTGTTGCAGACACAACTAAAATAGAACCATCCATCTGAGCAGCACCTGTAATCATGTTTTTGATATAGTCAGCATGACCCGGACAATCAACATGAGCATAGTGGCGTTTGTCAGTTTCGTATTCTACATGAGAAGTGTTAATAGTGATACCCCTCTCTTTTTCTTCTGGAGCACAATCAATATCTTGGAATCCTTTCTTTTGAGCAGTTTTACCAAGAGCACTGCTCACAGCGAGAATTGCTGCAGTAAGGGTAGTTTTACCATGATCAACGTGGCCAATCGTACCAACGTTTACATGTGGTTTTGAGCGATTAAACTTATCTGCCATAAACGTTATTAATAGTTATCCTTTTATTTAAATTAAATAATACATGAACGAGATGACGCGCATTTTTTACACACAAAAAATGTATGGAATAAAATGGTAACGTTACAATAATTGTTTTGTTCTCTACTGTCAAGTTTTCGCAGAAATTCGCAGATGACAAAACAGGATGATTATACCAGAAACCAAAATAGAAGTACAAGAAATCTGTTTGTATTTTGTGGATAACTCATCGTTTATTCTTCTTCATCTTTAGATACCACACCACCACGCTGTTCAATAATCTTTTCAGCAATGTTTCTTGGAACCTCTTGGTATTTTTCAAATTCCATTGAATAATTTGCACGGCCTTGGCTCATAGAACGCAATGAAGTTGCATACCCAAACATTTCAGCAAGCGGCACCAACGCGCGTACAACTTTCACATTGCCACGATCAGTCATTTCTTGAATTTGACCACGTTTGGAGTTGATGTCACCCATCACATCGCCCATAAAGTCTTCTGGGGTAACTACTTCTACTTTCATGATGGGTTCCAGAATAATTGGATTTGCTTTTCTCGCTGCTGCTTTAAATGCTTTCGAGCCTGCAATCTTAAATGCTGCTTCAGAAGAATCAACTTCATGATATGAACCATCAAGCAATGTTGCTTTAATGTCTAAAATAGGATAACCGGCAAGAATACCACGACTTAATGTTTCACGAATACCTTTTTCAACTGCAGGAATATACTCATTCGGAATAGTTCCACCTCGAACAGCATTCACAAATTCGAAATGTTGTATTTTTTTCCCTTCTTCTACTTCACTTTCAATAACCTGCAATGGCTCAACACGGACAATGGCATGACCATACTGACCACGACCACCCGTTTGTTTGATATATTTTTCTTCTCCTTCTGCAGATTTCTTAATAGTTTCTTTGTAGGCAACTTGTGGCTTACCAATATTGGCTTCTACTTGAAATTCACGCTTCATACGATCGATAATAATATCCAAGTGTAATTCACCCATTCCTCTTAAGATAGTTTGATTGGTTTCTTCATCTGATTCCACATGTAATGTTGGATCTTCTTCAACCAAGCGAGCAATAGCCATGCCCATTTTTTCTTGATCAGATTTTGTTTTCGGTTCAATAGCAATCGAAATAACTGGATCTGGAAAGGTGATTTTTTCAAGAATAATCGGATGATCTTCATCACAAAGCGTTGTACCGGTAGTCGTGCTCTTTAAACCTACTGCAGCAGCGATATCTCCCGCATGAATCTCATTAATATCTTCACGAGAATTTGCATGTAAGCGAACTAAACGGGAAATACGTTCTTTCTTTCCCGTTGTCATATTTAATACATATGAACCGGATTTCAATGTTCCGGCATACACGCGAATAAATACCAGTTTTCCCACAAATGGATCTGCGGCGATTTTAAATGCCAGTGCTGTTAATGGTTCTGTATCTACTGCTTTGCGTTCAATTGTTTTTGTTTCATCATCAGCATCGTGACCCACTGTTGCAGGAACATCTAATGGTGATGGAAGATAGTCTACAACCGCATCCAATAAAAATTGCACGCCCTTATTTTTAAGCGCTGAACCACATAATACAGGTACAATCTTGTTTGTAATAACAGCAGCACGCAAAACACGTTTCAAATCTTCTAATTTGATTTCTTTTCCATCTAAATAATCACTCATGAGCTGTTCATCATTTTCTACAATTGCCTCAACCAATTGGCTTCGATATTGCGCTGCTTTTTCTTTCATCTCTTCTGGAATCTCTCCTTCCTCAAACACTTTTCCTAAATCATCTTTATAAATTTCAGCACGTTGTGTTAACAGATCAATAATGCCAGTGAAAGTTTCTGCCGCACCAATTGGCAATTGAATTGGATATGCTCGCTTTGTGAGACGATCATGGATCATATCCATATCTTTATAAAAATTTGCACCCATGCGATCCATTTTGTTTATAAAGCACATACGAGGTACTTTATATTTTTCTGCTTGATGCCAAACTGTTTCAGATTGCGGTTCTACACCAGCAACACCATCGAACACTACTACGCCCCCATCGAGAACACGCAATGAACGTTCAACTTCTGCTGTAAAATCTACGTGACCCGGAGTATCAATCAAATTGAGGCGATAATCTTTCCAAAAACAGGTAGTTGCAGCGGCAGTAATAGTAATACCACGCTCTTTTTCTTGTTCCATCCAATCCATTGTTGCTTCTCCTTCGTGTACTTCACCAATTTTATGTTTTTTTCCAGTATAAAAGAGAATACGCTCAGAAACAGTTGTTTTTCCTGCATCAATATGGGCAATAATGCCCATATTACGCGTTTGTTGTAATGTTTGTTTATTTTCTTCACCCATATACTACGTATCTTTCAATTAATTTAAGCAAAATGAGCAAACGCACGATTGGATTCTGCCATACGTTGTACGTCATCTTTTTTCTTCATTGCTGCTCCTTCATTTTTAGAAGCATCCATAATTTCCATTGCTAATTTCTCGCACATTGGTCTGCCTTTTCTTGCTCGAGCAGCACCAATAATCCAGCGAGAAGCAAGGGTAAATCTGCGTTCAGGACGCACCTCAACAGGAACCTGATAGTTTGCACCACCAATACGGCGTGCACGCACTTCTAATGAAGGAGAAATATTTTGCATTGCTCGCATCCAGACATCATACCCTGGTTCACCGGATTTTTTTTCTACATAATCAAATGCATCATAGACAATGCCGGTCGCAACGGTTTTTTTGCCACGCTCCATAATGTAGTTGATAAACTTTGCAACTTGCGTAGAGCGATATCGTTTATCAGGAGCAATTATTCGTTTTGGAGATTGTTTACCTCGCATATCATTTCGTGTTATACCTCTATTAAATTATTTCTTTGGTCTTTTTGCTCCATATTGAGAGCGGGATTGTTTACGAGCATCTACTCCCTGAGTGTCATAGACCCCACGAACAATACGATACCGAATACCAGGAAGATCTGGTACACGCCCACCCTTCAATAATACAATACTATGTTCTTGCAAGTTGTGCCCTTCACCAGGAATATATGCAGTAACTTCCATACCGTTTGATAAACGGACACGGGCAATTTTACGCAATGCAGAGTTCGGTTTTTTTGGCGTTGTAGTGGTGACTTTTACACACACCCCACGTTTAAAGGGGGAACCTTTCGGTAATTTTGTTCTACGACGCTCCAGAGCATTGAGTACTGATTGAAGAGCTGGGGTTTTGGTTTTCACCTTTTGCGATCTTCGACCTTTTCGCACCAATTGATTCATTGTTGGCATAGATAATATAACTTTAATAAAAATATCCCCATCACTATTTTGTGTGATGAGCGATCTTTGCGGTTATACAGCATAACCTTCTCAGTTCTATCGAAAGTTACGCGTTAAAACACGCGCATTTTTCAAGCTTAATCAGCCATGATACAAACTTGAGGAACCGATGTGCATTATATTAGGAAGGATAAATACTGTCAAATAAGTTGGATAGTTGTAGTTTATACAGAAGAGCGATATAATAGATATAATTATGGGTACAGAAATTTTTCCAAAATTACTTCTCTTTGTG
>DATDUS010000025.1:0-6718 GCA_035290285.1 Patescibacteria group bacterium | reverse complement strand
AAAATTCTTGGGACAGGTACGCTGACAAAAAAACTGAACGTCACAGTGCATGCAGCTTCAGATTCTGCAAAAAATGCAATTATAAAAGCAGGTGGAACATTTGAGCCAATCAAAAAAAACAAAAAATAACAACACAAACATAACCAAATAGGTATTATGTGGGAGACCGTTCAAAAGATTTGGAAAGCAAAGGATTTACGAAGAAAAATTCTGTATGTTTTGATGCTTATGTGTATATTTCGTATTGCTGCTCATATTCCTATTCCTGGAGTGAATGCGAGTGCACTACAAGCACTTTTTTCGCAAAATGAAATTTTGGGATTATTTAATATTTTTTCTGGAGGCGCACTAGAAAATTTTTCTATCGTCATGTTAGGTGTTGGTCCCTATATTACTGCATCCATTATTTTTCAGCTGCTACAATTAATTTCTCCAAAGCTTGAGGAAATGGCAAAAGAAGGTGCTTCGGGGCAGCAAAAAATTAATCAATATACACGCATGTTGGCTGTGCCTTTGGCTGCACTGCAAGGGTATGGAACGATTACCTTACTACAAACAGCGTCCGGGCGTGGTATTTTGCCTACCGATATGAGTGTGTTTGATTGGGTGGTCACTATTACCATTGTAACAGCGGGTTCTATTTTCTTAATGTGGCTTGGTGAATTGATTTCCGAAAAGCAAATTGGCAATGGTGTATCGCTCATAATTTTTGCAGGTATTATTGCAGGGATTCCATCTGCCATGCAACAAGTTTTTGTCACATTTGATTCTTCGCAACTGCCATCACTTCTTGGCTTTGTATTGATTGGATTATTGACAATTATTGGTGTGGTATTTGTTACAGAAGGACAGAGGAACATTCCCATTGCGCATGCGCGTCATTACACCACAACAGGGCAAAAAAGTCATTTGCCTATTCGTGTAAACCAGGCGGGTGTTATTCCAATTATTTTTGCCATTTCTTTATTAGTTGCACCTTCGTTATTGGCTCAATATGCTTTGCAAATGAATATTGCTTGGTTAAATCCCATCGCAGAATGGGTTATGCGTATGTCAAACGATCAATTAGTACATGGTGTTTTCTATTTTGTGTTAGTTGTATTATTTTCTTATTTTTATACTGCGGTCATTTTTCATCCTGATCGTATTGCAGAGAATTTGCAGCGTGGTGGAAGTTTTATTCCCGGTGTGCGACCAGGAAAAGCAACAGCAGAGTATGTAAAGAAAATTTCCAATCGTGTATTGTTTACTGGGGCGTTATTTTTAGGACTTATTGCGGTGTTGCCAAACATTTTACAGGCATTCTTTAGTGGGGGATTACAAAATCTTGCTCTTGGAGGTACGAGCTTGTTGATTGTTGTTTCTGTTGTTCTTGAAACTGTAAAACAGATTGATTCACAACTTTTATTGCGTGATTACGAACGACTGTAATTCATACATTACACTATGACAGAGTGTTCACCACAACGGATTGTCCTCTTTGGTCCACAAGGTGCAGGAAAAGGTACCCAGGCAGAACGTTTGAGTGCTTATTTTGGTATTCCTCATATTTCTACCGGGAATATTTTTCGTAAAGCAATTGCAGAACAAACAGAATTGGGAAAAAAAGTCAAAGCTATCATTGCAGAAGGAAAACTCGTTCCAGATAGTGTTACAAACGCTCTGGTTGCAGAACGGTTACAAGAAGAAGATTGTATGAACGGTTTTATTCTTGATGGTTACCCACGTAATTTGATTCAAGCAGAGGCGCTGGATTCTCTTACAACTATTTCTTGTGCATTTGTAATTGATATGCCTGATCAAGAATCTATCCGAAGGCTTTCTCAACGACGTGTATGCATCAATTGTGGCGCAACATATCATTTAGAATTTAAATCACCTCTTCAGCCAAATATCTGTGATGTGTGTGGGCATCAATTGTTACAAAGGGATGATGATAAGCCAGCATCGATCAAAGAGCGTTTGCATATTTACCATGTACAAACAAAACCGTTGATCATGCGTTATCGAGAACGCAATGTACTATGTCATGTTGAAGGTGTGGGCAGTATTGACGATGTATGGCATCGCATGATGTCGTGTTTTTCATAATATACCTATGGCAATGATAAAAAAAACAAACGAAATCAATATTCTGCGGGAAGGCGGACAAATTTTAGCGCAGGCCGTAGCGCATGTGATACACCATATTGTTCCGGGCATTACTACTGATGAATTAGACCAATTATTTACTGAATATGTTCGAGGGCATAATGCCGAACCGTCATTTTTAGGATTTCATGGATACCCAAAATCGATTTGTACCTCTATTAACGATGAAGTTGTTCACGCAATTCCTGGTAATAGAAAATTAATTTCGGGTGATATACTTGGTATTGATTGTGGTGTACGATATAAAGAATATTGTACTGATATGGCTCGCACTGTTGCTATCGGTACTGTTTCTGCAGAAGCAAAAGATTTAATGCGCGTCACAAAGAAAGCCTTGCAGTTAGGGATAGATCAAGCTATACCTGGTCATACAATTGGTGATATTGGGGCAGCCATTCAACGTTATGTTGAACGCCATGGATATTCAGTTGTTCGAGTACTTGTGGGTCATGGTGTGGGCGCAGATGTGCATGAAGAACCGCAAATTCCCAATTTTGGAAAAGCGGGTAGCGGAAGAAAGTTAGAAAAAGGTATGGTGCTTGCTCTTGAGCCAATGGTGAATGTTGGCGAATCAGATGTCGTTTTTGATCAGAATGGATGGACAGTCCGTACTGCCGATGGTACACTATCTGCACATTTTGAAGAGACGATTGTTATTACAGAAGGCGCTCCGGAATTATTAACTCGATAATTTTTATGCGATATTTAGGTATTGATTTTGGATTAAAGCGAACAGGAGTTGCTGTTTCGGATGCGGATGGTCGTATTGCAGTTATCAAAGAAACTATTGATGTTGTTGGTCAGCAGCAAATCATCGATCGTATTAAAGCAATTCTTGAAGAAGAAAAAAATATTGATGCCATTGTGATTGGCATGCCACTCAATATGAAAGGTGAGGGAACAGAGATGACTAGTGAAGTTGAGCGTTTTGTGGCAAAGTTACGCAACCATGTATCTGTTCCAGTGCAAACGTATGATGAACGTTTAACGACCGAAATGGCACATACACTTCTGCGTGGAGTTACTCAAGAAAAACGAGATCAAGTTGCAGCACAAATTATATTACAAAATTTTCTTGATGGGCTTGCCAATAAAGTATAATAAGATCATGGCTTATGAATATTGCTGTTGTGTTGATTGCAACAATTGTTGTCTCCATAGTCGCCACAGTCGTGGTGCGCACCTTTGCTCGCACGCGTGTAGTTGATTTGCCAATAAAAGAGAGAAAAATTCACACACGGCCAACGCCACTTTTGGGAGGAGTCGCAGTTATTTTTGCTTTTATTTTTGGGGTGATTCTCGCATGGCCGCTGTTGACACACGGATATTTACTGCCAAAACACCTCACTGGTGTTATTATTGGGGCACTCATCCTTCTTATTGGTGGTGCACTCGATGATCGATATGACCTTTCGCCACGTTTTCAGATTATATTCCCTATTTTTGCCATTATTTCATTGATTATAGGGGGAATAGGTATTGAATATATTACTCATCCGTTTGGTGGTACGCTGCGCCTTGATTCTATTCATATCCTTTTATTTCACTGGAATGGATTACCGTATTCCATCACACTCCTTGCGGATCTTTTTACCATGGTGTGGCTTTTGGGAATGATGTATACCACAAAATTTTTAGATGGATTAGATGGATTAGTTTCAGGCATTGCCATTATTGGATCGTTGATTATTTTCTTTTTAAGTATTTCAAAAACGGTCTACCAGCCGGAAACCAGTTGGATTGCGTTGATAGCAGCCGGAGCTTTTTTTGGTTTTTTGCTTTTTAATATGAATCCGGCATCTATTTTTTTAGGCGAATCTGGTTCGCTATTTGCTGGATTTATTTTAGGTGTGCTTGCTATTATTTCTGGTGGAAAAATTGCAACAGCATTGTTGATTATGGGGATCCCTATTCTCGATGTGCTTTGGATTATTGCGCGACGATTATTTTTTGAAAAACGGTCTCCATTTCAAGGAGACCGAAAGCATTTACATTTGCGACTGGTTGATGTTGGTTTTTCACAACGCCAAGCAGTCTATCTGTTATATGGATTAACGACACTGTTTGGTGCGGGTTCATTATTTTTACAATCCAAAGAAAAACTGATTGCATTCATCATTCTTTTTGTAGTCATGCTCATATTAGGTGTAATAGTTGTATGGAAACATCGTCAAAAACAACAATAACAGTATGATTCGTAAAATTATTATCAGTATCATTTTCATTGCGGTAGTGATTGATATGGTTTTAGCAGGTCAATATGTTTTGAAGAAGTATTATTTTGAACAAAAAGGAAAAATGGTTCAGGCTACTATTCATGATATCAAATTTTCTCTACAGGTTGCTGACTCTGAAGAAGAATGGAAGCAAGGCCTTCAAGAAGTGAAAAGCTTACCATCAAGACAGGGCATGTTATTTGTGTTTCCAAAAAAAGATCGATATGTTTTTTGGATGAAAAATACTTTTATTTCTCTTGATCTGTTGTGGATACATGGTGATACGATTGTTGAAATTACAAAGAGCGCACAACCAGAACTTCAAACAAAAAAGGATGCAGAATTGAGACAATATCGTTCAACACAACCAGTGGATAAAGTGATCGAATTAAATGCAGGAGAGGTAGAGTTGTATGGTATTTCTATCGGAGATGTTGTAAAGATGGAAAAATAAATAAGGTTAGCTCAATATTGTCGGGGCTTGCAAAAAATATAAAATTATGGTATTATAAAATATATAAATATTTATTTTTTATATTGTATGAAAGGAAACGCAGTTGAAAATAGAAGAGTAAGATCTACTCAGAAAAGAGGAAGATCACGAACTGAACAGCGGGAAGCCACAACAGTACCGTCACCAAGAGAATTGCCTACACATGAAATTGGTACTGAGGTGCAACAAGCGGCAAATATTTTTTTACAAGAACGAGTACCTACTTATGCCGAAGCAAAAGCGTTGGTCACGAATGAAGATACGCTACGAGAAACCGTCGCATGGTTTCGAGAACCAGTAGTAGCTCGTAGATTATTATTGCGAGCAGTTGCTGCTGCAGAAAAAATGGCGGCAGAAGATCCAAAAAAGACGTATGCAGGGAAGATAGATGTAGATACAGCTTATACTGACTATTTATCTCAACTGCCAGGCGTGGTTGAAATGGCTGATGAAATGCCAGTAGGAAATGCAGATGAACAAAAAGTAGGAAAAACAGCAATGGGGCCAATACGCCTTCCTGAGGGAGCGCCAGTGATCCCAAATATTGATATGGGTATAGATGGAGCAGTAGATATTAAACAGTATGAGTATGATCAAGATGCTGAAGAAGCTGATGAAGAAGTTGATACAAATGCCGAACTAGGACTTACTTGGCGAGAGGATTTAAAAGAGACTTTTGAAAATGCAGAAAATGATTTGGATTTGACACCTGAATTAGACGAAGCAGAAATTCAAAATTTTAAACAATATGCAGAAGCTTATACAAAATGGAATACTGCTAGAAAAGCAGTTATTGAAGCAAAGCAACAGGCAGTGAAAGAACGATTTGATGCCTTATTATTGAGTGGGTTCGATGATTCTGCGGAAGTAAAAAGAGCATATGCGTATTTACATGCAAATCCTGTGCCGCAAAAAGTAAATGGTGTATTAGATCAAACATATACACAAGCACGTTGGGTTGTGGAAAACCAAATAAAAAAAATTCGTTCAGAATTGAAGAAGGACAGTAATTTTACAGCGCAACAGCGGCAACGATTTCAGCAATCAGAAACATTACGTGCTGAAATGGGGGCACTGAAAAATGCAAATGTACTGCAATTTATTGTTGAGGCAGAAACAGAGTATAGGCTATCACCTGCTCAAATAGCGGCTGCTGTTCTCGAATCAAATCCTAATAATGCGGATACGCTATCAGAAGCTCTCATTAGTCAAAAAAAGCAAGTATTAGCTGCCCAAAGAGAGAAGCGTCGACAGAAAAAAGCTCAACAAACTTCCCAATAAGGGAACGCTTGACGTACCGTAATGAACACGGTATACTCAGATTCGACTCATATTAATAAAGATTTTTATGATTGCAGTTATTAAAACAGGCGGAAAACAATATAAAGTACAAGAAGGCGACACATTGCGTGTTGAAAAACTTCTTACAGAAGAAGGAAAACCGGTCTCTTTTGAAGATGTTCTTCTTATTGCCTCAGAAGATGGTGCAACAGCTCAGATTGGCGCACCGACAATAAAAGGAGCAATAGTTGAGGCAACAGTCCTAAAACAAGGTCGCGCAAAGAAGGTGATGGTTCGAAAATTTAAAGCAAAAGTGCGCTATTCTCGAACGTACGGTCATCGTCAACCATTTACTGAAGTACAAATTACCAAAATTTCTGCATAACAGAAACAGCGTAAAAAATGCCGCCTCATAAATCGGGGCGGTTTTTCGTTTTATTAGAGCCTGTCCATTATCTTTCTTCTAGGGACATTTTGTTGATATTTTGTGCGAAAATGCTGAACACTGACGAGGCATAGCCATGCTATGTCGAGGAAGTGTGAAGTATTTGCAGCCAAAAGAGCACAAAATGGAGCC
>DATDUS010000024.1:0-7289 GCA_035290285.1 Patescibacteria group bacterium | reverse complement strand
AATCACCATTCAAGAAAATCAAACATTGGTTGATATACCTGAAGAAGTAGTAGAAAAAGTTATTATTGCAATGAAAGGTAAATTCATGCGTGGAAAACGAACCGCAATTGAGCGCGCTACCGGAAAATAAATTGTCAACAGACGACAGTTATTGAACCATATTTCCATTTTTGAGTTATGGCTCTGTTTTAATATATTTCATGTACATTTTGTATATTGTGCCCATTTTTTGCAACAGTGACTTAAAGGCATGCGGATAGTTGAAAGAAGTATATTTTTCATGCTAAAATGCGGCTGATGGCAACACAACCACCCAAACCCATCAAGATTGAAATTGACCGCTTTTTAGCTGAAAAGCAAAAATCTCTTATTGAGATCTATTTTGATGTCCAAAAATTTTGTGAAGAGAAATTTGGAGAACAAACCCTCGTTCTTATAGAAGTCGGTTCTTTTTTTGAAATATATGGCGTGGATAACGAAAAAGAGCAATGGGGTAAACCGAAAAAAGTTGCTGAAATATTAAACCTTCAACTAACGAAAAGAAATAAAACCATACCGGAAAATTCAGTTGAAAATCCATTGTTGGCAGGATTTCCAGTAGCAGCATTTGACCGATATATTCAACGGCTTATTCAAGAAAATATCTATACGGTTGTGGTGATACGGCAAAAAGGCGTGCCACCACAAATTACGCGCTACCTTGATTGCATTCTTTCGCCAGGAGTTCATTTTGAATATGCAACTTTTGAGCAAGAAAATTTTGTTGTTTCTCTTCTGCTCGATAAAAATAAGAACAGGTATTCTGCAGGATATAGTGCGGTTGATGTGGTGACAGGGAAAGTATATGTAAGCGAAATACACGGAACAGCAGAAGACCCAACATTTGCGTTAGATGAAGTGTATGGCTTGTTGCAAGCACATCATTCGGCTGAAATTTTGATTAATTGCATCACGCATGATATGAGTGAGCAAGAGATTATACAATATTTGGAGTTGGGAGAGCATGCACATATTCGAATTCAGGATTCACGGTTCTCAATTCAACATCAAAATGCGCTTTTTAAGCAGATGTATTCCATTCAGTCGATGCTTTCACCTATTGAATTTTTAGATTTGGAACGAATGCCACTTGCATCAGAATCATTTGCGCATCTTCTTTCATTTGTTGTTGAGCACGATGATGCATTAACTCGTTCCTTGAACCGCCCAACGATTCTTACATCAAAACAGTTTCTGTATTTAGGAAACAACCCGTTAGAACAGTTGAATGTTATTTCAAAAGATCCGGATGATCTGACTGTTTTGCATGATATGGACTATACGATAACGTGTATGGGTAAACGGTTGTTACATGAGCGCTTGGTTCATCCGATAACCGACAAACAAGAATTAGAAAAACGATATAATCTGGTGGATACAATACAACCATTGACTGAACAAGTAGATGTACAACTGAAAAATATGTATGATTTGGAACGCATTGTTCGACGTATCCAGCTTGTGCGGCTTCATCCATTTGAATTGAATTTTTTACACGATTCACTCGTGGCGATTCAGCATATCATTGAGATCATCAAAGATGACGCTTCTTCAACAGAGTTACTTTCTTCGTGCAGCAAAAATCAAATATCAATTACTCGTTATCTTTCTTCTTTGGAACAAATTTTTAATTTGAACGAAACAACGAAAGTATCAATGCAAGAAATCAACGGAGCTATTTTTCAAAAAGGTTTTCATTCAGAATTGGATGAGTTAATACAGCAACAAAAAATGTATGAAGCGCAATTAGATAGTATTCGAAAAAAAATTCTTGATATATTATGCGCACATACCAAAAAAGACGAACCAGAATACGTTCAAATTAAACAACTCGACAAAGAAGGGCATTACATTCATCTTACCAAAAATCGATATTCCCTTATTCAATATGCATTAAAAGAAAGCATGGTTTCTATTGACGGAACGGTGTATGCCTTTAATGATTTTCATTACACCGTGCAAACATCGAATGTAAAAATTACCGCTGATATTATTGATAAAATTTCTTCAAATATTATTGTATTGCAATTAAAAATTGCCGCTCTTGCAAAAGAACTGTATCTTTCTGAATTGCATAAAATAGATGTGGAATTTTCAGGTACATTAAAACAGCTGATACAACACATTGCACAAATAGATGTTGCAGTAAGTACGGTAAAAGCGTCACAGATGCTGCATTTAGTTCGGCCGGAAATCGTGGAAACAACACAAAAAGAAAATATTCTTGAACTTATTCAGGTACGGCACTTGCTGGTAGAGGCACGAGAAGAAAATGGAATTTATGTTCCGAATGATGTAGTGATGGGGGATAGAAAATACACGGCGCATACCGAAGATGTGCTCTCACGTTTTTCGCGTGATGATATTCATGGAGTACTATTGTATGGGATCAATTCCAGTGGAAAATCTTCTTTAATGAAGAGTATTGGTATTTGTATTCTGCTTGCGCAAGCTGGCTTCTTTGTTCCGGCTGCACACATGCGATTTTCATTGTGCACTGAATTATTCACTCGTATCGTAGCGCGTGATAATTTTGAAAAAGGGCTTTCTTCATTTGCGGTTGAAATGATGGAGTTAAAAAATATTTTAAATAGATGTAGCTCACGCAGCATTATATTGGGTGATGAAATTAGCCATGGAACAGAATTATTTTCAGCACTTGCAATTCTGAGTGCAACCATACTTCGTTTATCTGAAGTTGGTGCGCTTTTTTTGTTAGCAACGCATCTTCACCAATTACAAACTATTGAATCGATTCGAACATTATCTGATGTGGTGAGTGTTCATTTATCGGTACACTATGATGAAAAAAACGATACATTAATTTTTGATCGTCTGTTGCAAGAGGGAAGTGGAAACAGTATATATGGGTTGGAATTTGCGCAATCATTGCATATTGATGAACATTTTTTGAATACAGCACGTTCGATTCGGCAACAATTGGTGGAAAATTTTGAACAAATAGATCGTCAAACGCGTCGTAATAAACACTGCAGCAGTATTGCACTTCAAGCGCAATGTGCCATTTGTCAAAAAAGAGTTGATGATATGCACCATATTCGGCCGAAACATTTAGCAGATGAGTGTGGGTTTATTGAGCATGTTCCCAAAGATCATCAATATAATTTGATCCCGCTCTGTAAACAATGTCATAAAAAAGTGCATGCCGGAAGGCTGTTGATTCGCGGCTTTGTTATGACAAACAATGGTTTAGCACTTCAATTTGAAGAGAAGCAGATCTAAGTCACTGTTTCAAAATAATTTACGCATTCCGCACTCATCTTCATGCCATCTTTGCCCAAAAAATTCCTCGAAATATCTTGATATTCCTTGAAATTTTTTGAACAAATCTGGCGCAAATCTGAGCACGGACTGCATAAATTATTTTGCAACAGTGCCTAAAAGAATGTGCTAGACAATAGCATTCCGAAGCGACTGAACCATATCAGTTTCTTCCCATGGAAATAATGGGCGACCAAAATGGCCAAATGCAGCGGTAGGCTGATACATTGGTCTTCGCAAATTCAATTTTTCAATAATACCTGCTGGTGTAAGAGGAAAAATTTTTTGAACAGCACTCATGATGCGTTCTTCATTTATATCGGATGTGCCGAACGTTTGTATCGAAACGCTTACTGGTTGAGCAACTCCAATTGCATAAGCCAATTGCACTAGGACGCGCTTCGCAAGACCTGCGGCAACAATATTTTTCGCTACATAGCGTGCCATATACGCAGCTGATCGATCAACTTTTGACGGATCTTTACCCGAGAAAGCGCCTCCGCCATGAGAGCCGTGACCACCATAAGTGTCCACAATGATTTTTCTTCCGGTAAGACCCGCGTCTCCCAATGGTCCGCCAATAGTAAAGGCTCCGGTTGGGTTGATATGTATAATCGTTTTGTCATCCAACAAATGTGCAGGAATTGTCGGGCGAATGACCTTATGAATAATGGCAGTTTCTTGTTCTGAATGGGGTACCTCTGGTGTATGTTGACAGCTAATCACAATCGTATCAATGCGTATGGGTTCGCCATCCACATACTCTACAGTTACTTGCGATTTACCATCGGGTCGTAGCCATGGTATTTCGCCATTTTTTCGAACTGCCGTAAGTTGTTCAGTTAAACGATGTGCAAAATAGGTAGAGGCAGGCATGAACTGTTCGGTTTCTTTGCATGCATATCCAAACATCATACCTTGATCGCCGGCACCTTGTTCTTGGTGTAGCCCTTGGCCTTCTGAAACTCCGATAGAAATATCTGGTGATTGTGTTCCTAAAATATTTAAATACGTCGCTTGAAGCGGATCAAAATCAAGTTCAGCACTGGTGTAGCCAATTTCACTAAGCACACGCTGCGCAACAGCAACCGGGTCTACGTGTGCATTCGAAGTGACCTCTCCACTGAGAATGCAAAAACCGCCTTTCCCAGCCACTGTTTTTAACATGGTCTCGCACCCGACACGAGCAAACGGATCTTCTTGCAGATAGGCATCAAGAATTGCATCGCTTACTTGGTCGCATGCTTTATCTGGATGTCCAGCAGTAACGGACTCAGAAGTAAACAAACCATTTTTTAACATAAAACCTCCTTGTTAATATTTTGTGAATTATTATACGTTGTACGGTTTTGCTCGTCAAATATTACTACACTCCATTACTCTGTGGTAAAAATTGCAGATATAAAAATAGCCATGTATAATAAGATTGTTTTAAATAGTAGTGTGTATGCATGAATAAAAAGAATGCCTTTTTTATTTGTTTGATCAGTACCATTTGTGCGGTGATTATTGATCAGGTGTTTCATGTGCAATCTTTTCCTGGTTTGCTGTTTTTTTTGTTGAATATAATTGTTGCACTTACTGGGTTAGCATTATGGCTAGAAAAGCGCAAAGAATTACATGCTTCTCCATATGCCCTGCCGTGGTTGCTTCTTACGCTTATTCTTTCTCCCTGGTTATTTGTTCGCGACAGTAGTTGGTTATATGCGCTGAATTTTTTAACGTGTGCTGGGCTGGCGATGCTGTTTTGGGTGAATGCACAAAAACAATCGCTCACTCATTTGGTCATGTCATGTACTGTACCGTTTCAGTTTCTCCGTTTGATACTCGTTAAAATGAATGTACCATTGAATACATTTCTTCATAGCACTGCTTCGGTGCCAGAGAAAAGAATCAAGATGATAAAGAGTGCTTTATTGGCATTGCCAGTTGTTCTTTTTGTTGCAATTTTGTTATATTCTGCAGATTTGGTAGTGTCAAAATATGTAGACAGCATATTGAATATTCGTCTTATTACAGAAAATTTTTCTCATGTTTTTATTATTGTGTATTTTTTCTTATTTTGCGGTTTATTTTATAGTCTACTTCGCAATCATTCTATTCAAAAAAATGGTAAAAATGGAATAGTAATAACACAGCAAGATAAACTTGTGTTACAAATCATGGCTGTTGCAGTTGGTATATTGGTGTTAGCTTTTTCTTTTATACAGTTGAAGTATTTGTTTGCAGGAGCTGATGTTATCGGACGTTTGGGAATAGGATATCAAGAATATGCTCACCGTGGATTTTACCAACTCCTTATTGCGTCATTAATTATTTTTTTCATTATTTGGCTATTGGGAAAAGAATATGTCAATAATCAGGTAGATACTCTATTATCTCCATTGAATCTCGTAATCTCATTTGTTCTCATTGGAGAAACAATATTTTTGCTGATTTCTGCCATGAAGCGACTATGGTTATTTGTTGATGCATTAGAATGGGCACCAAAACGATTTTTTGCATTTGAAGGAATGATTTTTTTCATTGTAGTTCTTCTGTTATTTTGCATTCATTTAGTAATAAAACGATATACGCGGCAACAATTTTTATATACATTCTCGTTATTGTTTGTATTGAATGTAGTTGTGATTAATGTCATGAATCCGGATCGGTTTATTGCAAAGCAAAATGTACAAAAATATGTGGTGGAAAAAGCAGAAGAGCATGAATTAGATTTTGATTATAGTGCATATGTTTCGGCAGATGGTATTAATGAGGGCATTGTATTATATCAACAGGCTCGTACAGATAAAGAAAAATTTCGTGCAGCGCAAAAACTTTCGTTTGCATGGTATCGGTTACAACGGTATCAAGAAGAACAGCAGCAGCATTGGTACTTATTTCATATTTCTAAAAATGACGCATACAAAAAATTACAACCATTAAGCACAGAATTGGAACAATTTATTACAGAAGACAGAGAAGAAATTGACACATCCATAAAATAATACATCGTTTATCATATGAAAATAGCAATTATAGGAGGATCCGGACTTGATAATCCGGATATATTGCAAAATATTCAGGAGGAAGAGCAGCAAACTGTGTATGGAGCGCCATCTTCCTCATTAAAAACAGGAACCATTGGCGGAGTAGAGGTGGTACTACTTGCCCGACACGGACGCGAACACACCATTCCACCGAGCCAGGTCAATTTTCGTGCAAATATTTCCGCTCTTCAAGCATGTGGGTGTACACATATTATTGCAACCACAGCTGTTGGTTCTTTGCGGGAAGATATTGGTCGTGGCGATTTTGTGATTCTTGATCAATATCTTGATTTTACCCGGCATCGTTGTTCTACATTTTATGAGCAATTTAAACCACACCAACCAAAACATACGCCCATGGCTGATCCGTTTTCTGCGACATTACGAGCGGCGCTTATTCAGTCATGCAAAGAATTGCATATGCCTCACCATGAAACAGGCACAGTTGTGACTATTGAAGGACCACGATTTTCCACAAGAGCAGAAAGTCGTATGTTTCGCCAGTGGGGCGCAGATATTATCAATATGACTGTTGCAACAGAAGCGGCTCTCGCAAATGAAGCGGGTGTTCCGTATGGGTGTATTGCTATGTCAACAGATTATGATTGTTGGAAAGAAGATGAACAACCAGTAAGCTGGGAAGATGTTATGCATATTTTTTCAGAGAACGCACAAAAAGTAACGCAGCTTCTTACTCATACCATATCTAAGATACAACACCATGTATAATGCAATTAAAGAAAAAATACGAACCATTCCCCATTGGCCAAAACAAGGCATTATGTTTCGCGATATTACTACACTCTTTAAAGATGCAGATGGGTTGCAACAAACCATACATGCGTTTGTGGATCGCTATCGTAGCGTATCAGTCGATGTGGTTGTCGGCATCGAATCACGCGGGTTTATTCTTGGTGCCGCACTGGCGCATGCTCT
>DATDUS010000023.1:0-5271 GCA_035290285.1 Patescibacteria group bacterium | reverse complement strand
AAAACGAAATTCCATACTGCGTACCAAAGATGTCACAATATATTGTTTCCAAATGGTGAATAATTGTTTTAGATATTGCATATATTTATCCACCAATAGCATTATAATGTCGTATACTTTTTTGTAATACAAGAGAACGTATATACCACAACAGAATTAACCAAATACATGCAATACTTAAACCACCTATTATGGTAGGAATCGATAGTGTTTCTAAATAAATTGCCAAGGGAAAATACAGCATATATTGAAATGGCAAGAATACACTTATGTGTTGCACCATAAGTGGAAGAAATACCAGTGGCGCGATAAATCCCGTCAAAATAGTAGTAAACATGGTTACAATGAGTCGAATTGCATATGCTTCTTCAATCCAAAATGATATGCACCCTAAAATCATTTTATACTGAAAGGCAAGAAGATTGCCAAAAATAATACTGACAAGGACGAATGGGATAGTATACCAATGAGTAGGTACAAAAAATGGTAAATGAAAAAATGTTGTGAGAACAATATATAGAAGAGCAAAAAGTACAATACGCATTATACGAAATCCAAATTGATCATAAAAATACCATTGTGTTATATTGACTGGTTTTAAAAGAATATTGGATATTTTTCCTTCTCGAATATCATAATTCATCTCTTCATCAATAAATGACATCACCAGATACTCTACCATTAACAAAAGAACAAAATACGTAATAATCCCCTCTCGTGAATACCCAAAAAGCACCTCTTGATCGTTGTATACAGTAAGCCATATAAAAGGAAATACAACAATGTATACAACTGAATTGAGAGTCCAAATAAGACTCCGAAATGGATAGATAAAATCATATTGTATACCAGTTCGTATCAAAATACCGGCAAGTGATTCTTTCATAGATTCATGCATTGTATCATAAAAAAAGGGTCAATTCAACCTTGGTTATTATTACCACACACAAAAACTGTATATGCAATTTTTTTAATTATTTCACCGTCTTATTTATTCGATTGTTGGTTCGTCCGGCATTTTTGCAGCATCTGGGCGTACACAGGATGAAAAAGCATCACAAAGTGTTGGGTAAATTTTCCATGTGGATGTCCAATTTGTATCATCCGTTGCATAGCTGTTTTCAGAATTGGTATAATCAAACGATCCTTTCATAATACCTTCTTCATCAATAAAATAGTGACAAGTAGCAGGTGGATACATATCGCTTGTGCACTCAACATAATCTGTTCCATTCACATAGGAAAGTCCCATGCCAAAACTAAAATATTCAACAAAATTTTCTTCACCGTTTAATTGATATGTTGTTTGTATATCATTTTCATCTAATGGCACGCCAACATGATATATTCCACTTTCTGGATATATATTACCAACATGCGCCAGTGTATAAATATCCATTTCATAAGCTCGGTTACTGGTTGCACTAATATCATAGGCAGTAGTACGTATTTCTGTCCAATCTTCAATGTTTATTAAGGTTGGGTGTGCTGATCCTGATACTTCTGTTAAATAAAGCCAGTGATTATTTGGTCCTTCATCTAAACGAAATTCTACACGTTCATCATCTGTTTTAATCGATCCACCACCAGAATTATTACTAATATACGTATGATTATACTGAACTGTCGCCCAACCATACCATACTCTTCCATTTTCTGGTGTGAGTGTAAAATCATCTCCCACTGCTAAATTTTCATTGCCTTCATCAATATACCCATCATTATTATCATCTGTGTCGCTTGTATCGGGAATAGTATCATTATCTTGATCTGTATCGTCTTCTACCTCATCACCATTGTTATCTGTATCTTGATAATCTTCAATACCATCATTATCATCATCAGTATCTTCGTCATTTGGTTTACCATCATTATCTGTATCCTGAATTGCACTACAGGTTTCTTCTAGCCAATTTTTAATGCCATCATTATCAATGTCTGCATCATAGGCATCTTTTTTTTCTTGGTTGCGATCGTTGTCCAAATTATATTTATTTTTTTTTGATTCATATCGATCTAACACTCCATCTCCATCGTCGTCAAGATCGTCTCCGTTTTTAATACCATCATTATCATGATCTTTCCGCAGCTTTTTTGTTTCTACTTTGTTTGGAATTCCATCTTTATCATCATCTTTTTTATTTTTTCGAAATCGATTTTCCGTTTCATCTTTTTTACCATCATTATCACGATCCAATTGCATGTCGGCTGCTTCGTCGGTATCTGCAATACTATCATTATCGTCATCAGGATCATCTATATCTTTAATGCCGTCGTTGTCATGATCTTTGCGATATTTATCACGTTCATAGCAATCTGGATAGCCGTCACCATCATCGTCAATATCCACCTCATCTACAATGCCATCTTGATCCAAATCTTGTTCACTGTTTGCGAATACAGATACAGGAATTATTGAAGCAGTAAGCGTAAAAAAAACGCTCACTATTAATACTATTGAGATATGAGCATAATAACGTGACATATAATATGATTATTTTTATAATACTTATTTTATCATAGGAGAATATTTATGCAAAATATCAAACAGCAGAGTTGTTCGTTTGTTCCAAGAATGCAGTGCGGCCATATGTTGACGACGATTTCGCAATTCATCAGAATCCGTTTGTAATGCCTCAACAATTTTGCTAGAAAAATCTTCAGGAGATACAGCTAACTGTACCAAATCTTGAAATTGATCTGCTCCAGCAATAGCAGATGCAACCACTGGCTTCCCTGCCGCAAGATATTCGTACAATTTTAACGGATTCATTGATTGCGTGAATGCATCAATTTTATGTGGAATAATTGCAACATCAAAACAACTAATAATATCTGGTAATTCTGCATAAGGTATTGAACCAATAAATTGAATATTTTTATATTTTTTTTGTAACATAGTACACGCTGATTTTACTTCTTTCCATATAGGACCTGCAATAATAAATTGATATGTTGGATGTTTTTTTGCAAGATACTCAAAAATAGCGGTATTGACACGCGATTGAATAACTCCATGATACCCAATAACTGCTGCACTATGATTATTTTTCCACTCTTTATTACAGGTTCCTTGTTTAAAATGTTCGCTATCAACACCATTTGGCACAAAGAACACATGTTCTTTCTTTCCAAAAAAATCTACTAATCCTTCAGATACCGTAAAAATAAGATTAGAACGTTTTTGAATGATTTTATAATATGATTCAATTTTTGGAACAAATTTGGCATAGGCCGGATGCTCTGCCCAATTATCCACTGCATCAAACACCACAAATGCATTTGAAAAATCCGTCAGTATTGGTGCCATAAATGGATTATACGACCAAATAGTTATATCATCGGGAAAATGCAATGCTTGTACTATTTTTTTTAATGATCGAGCATGCAGTGCGGTCATATAAAATATTCTTTGATCTTCTACATCACGATCAACGCGCACTGCAAAACTCTTGTATACTGTTTCATTATTTTTATGCCAGGGTTTTCCTTTGAGCATCGTTTTTATTTTCTTTTTAAATGTAAACGGCAAAAAATCAATAGAAAGAATTGTGTCAAATTCGTTGCTTTTTTTCAGTGCTTGAAACACATGATAATTACGGTTCACAATGCCTTGATCCCACTCTACTCGCGTTGACATGTTAAAAAGAATAAGACCTTTTTTCATGTTGATTTTTTTAATAATTCTTCTAGTAATTTTGATTGTTTTTTCCATTGAAATAACTCTGCTACACGTGCTCGACCTTGTTCACCCAGCTGTTTTGCATATGCAGGATTGTCTAATAATCGACGTATTGCCTGAATCAACATTAAATCATCATTTGGGTCAACGAGAAAACCAGTTTTCCCATCAATAACCGCATCAGGAATACCACCACTTTTACCACCAATCACGGGTTTGCCAAAACTATTGGCTTCCAAAAATACAATACCAAATCCTTCTACATCTTTATTTTTTAATTCACGTGATGGCAAAATAAATAGCTCACTTCGTTCATACCATTGTTTCAGTTCTTTATCTGAAATAGCCCCAACAAATAAGACATTTTTTTCTAGCTGATACACATGAACAATGCGTTCAAGTACAAAACGATAGGATCCCTCCCCAACAATAACGAGTAAACTCGTTGGATAATTTTTACGTATTTGAGACATTGCAATAATAGCCATATCCATTCCTTTGCGTTCCACTAATCTTCCAACACTGAGTAAAATACGACGATTACAAATGGCAGGATAGAGAGTGTCAATAGAATGATTTTCTTCATTTTGAGAATTTTCATGTGCTGAAGAGACAGTGTGTGGGCATGGATATACAAGAAATATTTTTCTTCTTGGGACATCAAGTTGTTCTAATTGAGAACGCGTATATCGACTCACCGTCGTAATAGAATGTGCATAGTGAAGTATTTTTTTTATCAATCTCTGCTTACGTTTCATTTTGACATTCTGTTGAGGAACAGTGATATCCATAGCATGGGTCATGACTGTATAAGGAATTCCATACAATACATATATAATGAATGCTATGGTTCCGATTGGAAGAATTTGTCCTACTAAAATATGTTCAATACGATGTTGTTTTACCATTTGTATGCTATTCCATAATCCTTTCAACCATCTTGGCCAAATCCACAAAGAATTGAATAACAATTTATTTTCCTGATTATGAAGAACAATCACTGAATCTTTTGGAAGCTCATGAATAAGATGGTGATAATATTGTGATACGCCTCCAATTTGTGGCGGATATTCTAATGTGATAAGAAGTGTTTTTTTCATATAGGTATCCTTCTTATGTTCGTTTGATAATTGCTAAGAAAAATTGACGTAACTCCTGTATACTCAGCGCACCAGTTAATAACAATGTACCACAATATAAAAAGACACTTAATGGAATAAGTGCTAATAAAGGATATGTATTTTGGATAAAGAAGAGAATGAAAGACATAATAAGAGCTGAGATACCAATCAATATTCCTTTTTTTACAATATAGCCTATACGAAATGGCGCTGTTTTATATACCCATGGAATACCTAACAATACAAGTACTATAGAGGAAATAACAAATGAAATTGCGGCACCATTAAATTCTAAAGAGGGAATAAGTAAAAAATTACAAAGTAAATTTACCAATAATGCAATACACATATTTAATGTATTAATTTTTTGTTTATTCACTGCATTAAGAAAATTTCCAATAGGATAATTACAAAAAACAAATGGCAAACCAACCATTAATATTGATAATGGCTCAATAGAAGTTGACC
>DATDUS010000022.1:0-5188 GCA_035290285.1 Patescibacteria group bacterium | reverse complement strand
TTTTATATCAACGGCATTCTGGACAAGCTTTTGAAGAACAGCCGCGAACGTTGCGATTACCATTGAAGCAAAAATAATGACCAATCCAATAGCAACAACACCCGGAGCATCATCTTGATCCGCTATGTAAAATATATATGGCATACCTGTCGCAAACAATGCACTAATGATGATTGCGCAATATTTTATATTTCGTAATGCCTGAACGGATAATTCAGAAAAGGCTTTGTTCATATCAATGTAGCTTAATAGCTTCAGTGCTTGATAAAGTGCAATGAAAAATGGTATCGCTGATACGTACAGACCAATTAAAATAGGATCATATCCTCCCCAGCTGAACGAACCAATAACACGGGGTAACCAAAAAATGCACAAAGCGAGTACTCCCATTCCAATAAGGAAAATAACTCCTCTTAAGAAAAAAGTTGATCCTCGTTTCATATAAAATGCTGTGTTTACTTATTAATAACCATATCGTACCTTATGGTTTATCGTTTGTCAATATATTATTATCGTTACTTGATTATGCTACCAAACTCATATATATATGATAAAATAAAAACATATGGAAGAAGAAGATGAAGAAAAAGAAACAGCTATAGCGCAATTAGTGTATAGCTTAGAAACTATTTGGAAAAATATTCTGAGTCGATATTTAATTAGTTGGCATGACGATTTTTTACAGAGTATACAGCCGGGCCATGAAAGAGAATCGCAATTTGCTCAAAAAATACAAGAGCACAAACAGAATATGAGAGCTGTACTGACTGATATTATCACCCTCTTTCCTGATTGGAAAACTGAAATACTGCAAACAGTTCGAGAAGAAATGAACAAGGAGAGTAGGAGAAGAATTGGAATGATTGAAAGCTCTACAAAAAAACGCGCAAGATAGCTATTTGTTATGTTGAAAAGTACTTTATAACCATCAAACCATGTGATTATTCTACAACAATTTTGGAGTGCTTGGTTTGAAATTCTGTGGAAGGAAATTGAGTAATAAAATAAAAATCATGTTCACCATGATCTAACGGTTGTTCATAACAAAAATCATAACTGGATTCATTACTAAAATCAGTGTACATTTTGTTCGGAAAATGCACCCGTAAATCAAACACTTCAGAGGCCTTTGCAGTAAAGCATAACTGATTATCTGACTTGAGTTCTTTTGTGGCATAATAATAGTCTAATGCCACAGCTTTATATGTATCAGAAGAAGTATATACAGTAAAATTGACATGCTGTTTTTTTTGCATAAACTCACCGATATCATAATCATCAACATTGTGTGATGCAATATACTTGCTCCAAAATCTCATACCAAATCCCAGCACTGTAAGGATAAAAAATATGATACCAAAGATAAAAAAAATATTTTTAAACAATTTCATAAAATTATTGCATCGTAATTGAATCAAGTATTTGCTGATTTAAACCAATATTGACTAACACATTTTTATAATGATCTATTATTTCTTTTTTTATTATTGGATTGCATGTCCAAGTAGTGACGCTGAGTTTTACATAATATTCTGTTTGTGCTTTTTTTATATTATACTCTTCTATAATATTCAAATTTGTATTAAAACCAGTTCGAGGCATTTTTGTCATAATGAGTAAATTTGCTCGTTGTCGAACATAGACATAATCATTCTCTGATTGCAGTTGAATATATTGATAATCACGCATTTCTCCATTCTGTAAAACCGGGCACTCACTAAATGCGTGACTACCATTTAACGGAGGACAAGTATTCTGTTGCGCATTCAAATTCCACTCAAATAGTGTATAGGGGGTTGGTTTATATCCTTGCTCGCGATCAAATGTTGGTTTATATCCTTGCTGTGTTGCTAATGTATATATACGTTGCACATCAATAGAATCGTTTATTAAAAAAGGTAACCGAATATCTTCCTGACATCCAATTTCAATATTTTTTCGTATGGATCGTTGATGGCTTTCTTGTACAATTTGATAACAAACATACAAAAAAAATGGTAACCCAACAATGCCAAAAATGAAAAAAAAATGATAAATAATTTTTTTACTTTTCATAATGACATGAAGTGTACCATATATTATTGATAATAGAAATCATCTATGATCTCAATAGTAACACTTATCGAGAGTGTCTTGCCTTTTTATACAGAGATGTGTACAGTCTATGAGTTGATATTGATGATGTATATTGTAAGAGTGCTTGTATACATTCCTTTGTACCAATCGTATTTTATGAATAATCTATACAAAAAACCATGAAAAATTTTAACCAATTTGGCAAAACTGGTGGAGGCCCCAAAAAACGTTTTAATAAATTTAATGATGGCGGTTCAAGAGCAGGAAAATTTCAATCCGACAAACAACTCCATGAAGCAACCTGCGAATCGTGTGGCAAAACATGCGGGGTACCATTTAAGCCAAATGGCAAAAAACCAGTTTATTGTAGCCTTTGTTTTAAAAAAGGCAACCATGGTGAATCAAAAGGTGATTACGAAAAAAGGGACTTTCAAAAACCTTCATTTTTTAAACAAGAATCGTATAGAAAAGAATTTGATGAATTGAACAGAAAACTAGATAAAATAATGAAAATGCTAGCAGAAAAGTAAATCAAAAATGAAAATCATTGGTTTTTTATGCTCTGGATTATTTGGGTGATTATATGTATAGAAATTGTAGTCATTATTTGGGTTTCCCAATATTTTATAAAAAATATATTAATGATTTTCAATATACATGACATTTTACCCTTTATTCCAACAAGCAAAAAATCGATTCGTGCAATTATTGATTCTGATATACTCAATGGAAAAAAGATGATAGTTGATCTTGGAAGCGGAACCGGAACCATGCTTGCTGTTATTAGAAAAAAATACCCTAACGCGACTCTTATTGGTGTAGAAAAAAAATTATTTCTTGTGCTGTGTTCTAGAATTCGCTTCTTATTTTCTGGCAAAAATAAACCGTTGTTTATTTGCGGAGATTTGTTTGATTACTCTGTAACAAAAGCAGATGCAATAGTGGGATTTTGGATTACTTCAATGATGCCTCAACTATTACGCAAATTTGAAACCGAATGTAAAAAGGGCAGCGTCATTACAAGTAACTGGTTTGCGCTTCCTGAAAGCCCACAATTTACACAACAAAATGTTGTGGTGGGAAATAGAAAAATATGGATGTACGTAAAACAATAAATACTCTATTGAATCTGTACTAATTTCTCCCCCTATTTTTTTTGTGCGGTCGTCCATAAGAAAATTTTCGACCTCCTCTAAAATTTGAATGCCCTCTTCCTCCTCGTTTTGAAGAAGGTTGCTTTGTATATTGTAATTGAACAGTAGGAACTGCATCTAAATGCACCTGCTTAATTTGTATATTCATCAAACGTTGAATGCTTTTGAGTTGATCTCCTTGATCTGAGCACACGAAAGAAATAGCACGACCAGAGCGACCTGCCCTACCAGTACGCCCAATACGATGTACATAATCTTCTGGACTTTCTGGAAGATCATAATTTATGACCACTTCAATATGAGTAATATCAATACCACGAGCAGCAATATCGGTCGCAACTAAAATTTGAGCTCGGCGCGATTGAATCGCATCCATGGCGCGCCTGCGTTGCGCAAGAGAACGATTGGAATGCAATTCTTCTGCTGTATACCCGGCGGCACGAAGGTCTTTTGTTAACCGTGATGCCTGATGTTTTGTACGTATGAAAACAATTGTCGTGCCATGAACTGCTTGTAAAATAGAAATTAATGCCTGTTTTTTACGCGAATGATCAATCACAACCATTTCTTGATGAATTTCTGTTGGAGTCATTTGAATTGGCGTTGCTTCAATACGAATAGGCGTGCGCATGTATTTTAGAGCAAGTTTCATGATGGCATCCGGCAGTGTTGCAGAAAATAGGAGTGTTTGTCTTTCTTGCACAGGAGGAGCTTCTTTTAAAATAGCTTGAATTTGCGGTGCAAACCCCATATCAAACATTCGGTCTGCTTCATCAAGAACAATATAGGCAGCTTCTCGTAATCGAAGAGTTTTTTGTTGAAGATGATCACGCAATCTGCCAGGTGTTGCAACAATAATCCGTGGATTTTTTCTTAAAATTTGTATTTGTTGATGCATTGATGCGCCACCCACAATAACAAGTGGACGCAATTGAAAACGCTCCGAAAACCATCGACAAACTTCATCTACCTGATATGCCAATTCGCGTGTCGGCACTACTATTAATGCTTTCTTTGTTGGGTGTGCATACAAATAGTGCACCATTGGTAATACAAAAGCCAACGTCTTTCCTGTTCCTGTTTGCGCTATCCCAATACAATCGTTCCCACTCAAAACAACTGGTATGGTCTGTTCTTGAATGGGGGTCGGAACAGCAATTTTTTTCTGCTGCAAAATATGGCACAGTTCTTTTTGAATACCAAGTTTTGCAAATGCATGTACAGTAGATGTACTATTTTGTGTGAGTATCTGTTTTGAATGAGGTTTGTGTATCATATATAATATGTCGCTTGCTGCTTTATGCCGCAGTATATACAATCTATACTATATGTCTATTGCGATATTTACAAGCAAAGAACAATCCATTCTCCAATGTGCACAAGCCCTACAAAAAGGACAACTCGTCGTTTTTCCAACAGAAACAGTATATGGACTAGGCGCAGATGCAACAAATACAGTTGCAATACAACAGATTTTTAACGTAAAAGGTCGACCTTCAGATAATCCGCTTATCGTGCATATTGCTTCTATGGAACAGCTTCCTCAGGTGGCGCAATCAGTCCCAGAACACGCCAAAAAATTAGCACAAGCATTTTGGCCTGGCCCATTAACACTCGTATTACCAAAAACCCATACCATCAGTACTGCTGCATCTGCCGATTTAGAAACAGTTGCCGTGCGTATACCAAACCACCCCATTGCATTACAGCTGTTGCGCTTGGCGAACATTCCCGTTGCTGCACCATCTGCCAACAAATCTGGTCGGCCAAGCCCCACCACTGTTGCTCATGTGTTACAAGATTTTATAAACGAACCTCTTATTTTTGGAATATTAGATGGAGGCCCGTGTAGCATTGGTATTGAATCAACCGTTGTAGATGTTACGGGTGTGATTCCATATATTCTGCGCCCTGGAATAATTTCAAAAGAACAGTTGGAATCTGTGCTTCAAACGAAC